>JBAUGM010000218.1:0-3339 GCA_049679725.1 Tepidisphaeraceae bacterium | reverse complement strand
CTCTGCTCCGCCGTGGGGTGAAGTCTGTGCGCGCGGCGACTGCCCTTACGCGGTCGGCAGCTTCAGCAGCTTCCGCGCGATCGGTCGCAATCGCCGGGTGTCGAGCGACGGAAAGCACATCACGTGCTGTTCGACGTCGTGCAGGTAGGCGATGAGCGCGTCCTCGTCGGTGCCCGCCTTGAGCATGGTCGAAATGGGATCGACGAACGAATCGTACTCCCCGCGCGCCGACTCGAAGCGGGCGGCGTTGCTCGGGTCCCAGTCGGCCAGCAGCACGTCGCGAATGCGGGAACGAAACGGGTCGAAATCGCGGGGCATTTCTTTCTCTGCAGCGCTTCTTGTTGAGCGGCCCCGCTTGCGGGGCGCGGCGGATCGTTCTCGTCGTCCATGCGCCGAATGTGACTTCGGCGCCCTTGGCCGCACTCCGCAAGCGGGGCCGCTAAACGCGGCGTCGTCGGATGCGCGCTTGGCTATCGATCGTATGCACTATCAAGCCGCTTCTGCTGAGGTTTCTCCGCTGCGCTTACCGAGACTGCGTCCGCAACAGGTCGCGGATCTCGCCGAGCAGTTCCTGGTCTTTGGTCGGCGCCGGTGGCGCGCCCGCGTTTTCTGGTTGTCGCCTGGCCGTGTTGATGGCCTTGACGACGAGGAAGATGGCGAACGCCACGATGAGGAACTGGATGATCGCGTTGATGAAGTTGCCGTAGTTGAGCGTGACGAGGGGCTTGACGACCTTCTCGCCCTCCATGACCGCGCTCTGCAGGGTGACCTTCTTGTCCGAGAAGTCGACTCCCCCGGTGGCCATGCCGATCGGCGGCATGAGCACGTCCTTCACCAGCGAGTTGACGATCGTCGTAAACGCCGCGCCGATGATGATGCCGACCGCCAGGTCCACGACGTTCCCCCGCATCGCGAACTCTTTGAACTCCTTCAGCCATTTCATAGCAACTCCTGAGGGTACGAGGTGAGGCCCACTCTAGTTGGGGCACAACGGAAATCGCAAGGTTTGAAGGACGGTCGCGACAGGCGGGACTATTTGACGACGGGCAGGGAGAGCCCCTTCTCGCGCTGGACTTTTTCCCACCCGCTGCCGAGCTCTCCGAGCGGATCTGGCGGGAGGATGTCGACCTTCTTCTCGCCAAGACGCGCTTCGCCGCGCTGGACTTTGGCCTGGAACGAACGGCATTCCTTCAGCAGCGCGTCGAGGATCTCCTCCTCCGGCACGTTCGCGACTTTTTCGCCCTGCACGTAGATGATCCCGCGGCGGTCACCGGCGAAGATCGCGATGTCCGCGCCCTCGCACTCGCCCGGGCCGTTCACGACGCAGCCCATGACGGCCACCTTGATCGGCAACGCGATCTCTTCCGCAAGCTTCTTGCGCACGTCCTGCACGAGTTTGAAGAGATCGACCTGGATCCGGCCGCACGTTGGGCAGGCGATCAGTTCCGCGCCGATGCGCGGCCGCAGGCCGAGGACATAGAGCAGTTCCAGCCCGTCCTCGACCTCGAACTTCGGATCGTTCGCGTAGCTGATGCGGATCGTGTCGCCGATGCCGGAGCACAGCAGGTGGCCGAGCGGGACGACGCTGCGGATCGCGCCGGTTTCCTTCGGCCCCGCGTGCGTGACGCCCAGGTGCAGCGGGTAGTCGAACCGCTCGCTGATCGCCTTGTAGGCGTCGATGACCAGCAGCGGGTCGATGCTCTTGGCGCTGATGACGATGTCGTGGAAATCCTCCTCGCGGAAGATGTCGAGGTACTCCTCGAGCTTGGTCACCATGATCGCGAGGAAGTGGCCGTGCTTGTTGTCGGAGAAGACGCCGCCGAGTTCCTTGAGGCGCTTCTGCTTGTCTTTGCGCTCGACGATGGAGCCTTCGTTGACGCCGATGCGGATGGGGATCTTCTTCGCCTTGCACGCCTGGATGACGTCCTTCACCTGCGCGGCATCGGAGATGTTGCCGGGGTTGAGGCGGATCTTGTGGATGCCGGCGTCGATCGCTTCCAGCGCGCGTTGGAAGTGGAAGTGCACGTCGGCGACGATCGGCACCGTCACCTGCGGCAGGATCTCCTTGAGCGCGGCTGTGTCCTTCTTCTCCGGCACGGCGACGCGCACCAGGTCCGCCCCCGCTGCCGCGAGCTTGCTGATCTCGGCGACGCACGCGTCGACGTCGTACGTGTACCCGGCGGTCATCGACTGCACGGACACCGGCGCATCGCCGCCGATGGCGACGAAGCCATGCTCGCGGTCCCCGAGGACCACCTGTCGCGTCTTGCGGCGAACGATCACTGTTTCACGTCTCCAGGGGAATCATCGGATCGTAAGGAGCGGCGGCGCATCTCGTCCCAGTCCGCGGCTGTCATCTCTCGTGCGGGACTTTCCAACCCCTGGCGCGCGACTTCAACCAGGTGCTCACGGGACCCGACCCGGCGGGTGTCAGGCCCTCCATGATCAACGGAGTCGGCATCCTCACGCACCAGCCACCGCACGTAATGCTCGATGCTCTCGTGTCCCGTCTCGGCGACGCGCGCTTCCATCTTGCTCCGCAAATATTCCGGGACTTCGATGCTCAGGCGTGCCATGGCTGCGCTCCGGCCAAATTCTACGACAACCAAGCCGCAGGAGGAAGGTAGAGCAATGCAGCGGTTACACGTGCGTTAAGAAGGAACGAGATTGCGGTCTGGGTGGCCGTTTTTCAACCTCGCGGCGTCGGTGTTACGATCATGACACAGGGCTCACACGTCGAGACTAACCGTCGAACGCCGTTCGTTGTCTAGTAGGGTAAAGTTCAGCTTGTTATTGAGATGATGCGCCTTCACGCCATTGCCATCCTCGTGCTCCTTGCCTTCGCCACCAGCGCGTTCGCGCAGGCGGACCGCCCGAAGCGCGACCAGATCGCCGCGGCGACGGACGCGGCGGTGCGCGGGCTGAACGAGGCGGTGTCGAAGAACACGCTCGCCCAGGGCGTGACCGTCGCGACACTGCTCGACAAAACCTCCGGACACGACAAGCTCACCGAAACCCTCCGCCGCGCCGAGCAGATCGGCGGGCCGCGCTGGGTCAACGAAACCTGTCAGGTGCGGCTGGAGATCAGCGGCACGCGCGTCGCGAGCGCGCTGGTGCAGATCGCCGCGGCGAAGCCGGAGTGGTCGCCCATTCCCCCAGACGTGCTGGCGGTCAAGTTGAAGGACTGGAACAAGCGCACGTTCTCCGCGACGGGGTCGAGTACCGGCGCGGCGGAGATCGAACATGCACGCCCCGGCGGCGAGAGCGGCGCGTGGGCGCGCGTGAGCGATGCGGAACGCCGCGGCGCCGTCGCGCAGGCGAAGGTGAACGCGATCAACC
>JBAUGM010000217.1:0-2696 GCA_049679725.1 Tepidisphaeraceae bacterium | reverse complement strand
CTACCAGATCACGCGTATTGCGACGCCAACGGATACCGGGTCACCGGGAGCATCGCCCAGCGCAAGAGCTTGATGATTCCCAGCAGCAGCAGGAAGGCGATCGGCAGCATCGCCCAACCACTATAGTTGTGAAACGTGTTCGCGATCTCTTGAGCCTGGTCACGCGCGGCCTGATCCACGCGTTCGCCGACCCGGCCGTAGAGCCAGATCGTCGGGACGGTGCGAATCACGTTGCAGACGATCGCCGCCAGCGGGCTGGCCAGGAGCACCGTGAACCGCACGCTCTGTCGCAGCGGCAGCCCGAAGCTGAACGCGTAGCTGACCAGGATCAGCGGGAAGACCATCCGCATGCCGTTGCAGGCGTCGGCGATGGTCACGGGGACGCCGTTGATGCTCAGGACGTTGCCGCTCACTTCCGTCTCGACGCCGAGGATTTCCAGGCAGGTGCGGGCGCTGCTGGCGGTCCAGTCCTGAAGCGGCTGAGCGATGTCCTGCCGGATCGTCCCGGGCACGGGGATCATGAAGATGAGCACGGCGAAGGCCGGGAAGAAGCGGAAGATGACGTTTTTCCCGAGGATCGAGAGCATGCACCCCAGGACGATCAGCAGCGACCCCCCGTGCCACAGCGACTGGTGCTGGTGGTGGAAGCCGTAATGCGAGATGCCCCACCCGATCGCCACGATGATCGGCCCGACGATCGTGCCGGAGGGCCTGCAATGGCGGACCCGCATCCGGCGGACCCAGACCATCCACAAGGCGACGATGGGGACGATGAAGATGTGGCTGTACTCCTCGTCGTTGAAGGCGATGAGGAACATGTCCTTCCACGCGTCGAAGGTCGCCAGGACGCCCAGCGCCGCCATGACCAGCGCGGCAACGACGTGCCGGGCGGTGAGGCGTTCGGTCTTGAGCGGCTTGGCGATGGTCACATTCTCAATCCAAATGCGTGACCGAGTGGGGGGTGACGGTGTGACGGAGTAGAAGCTTCTTGCCTTACACCGTCACACCGTCACTCCCCACTCCGTCACTCTTCCTCACGAACCTGCGCTGACAAACTGGTCGACGGCCGACCGGTCCCTTCGAACCACGCCGCCCGGACAAATGATCGAGCGAACGACGACGGCGCCGCTCTCGACAACCCCGCCCTTGAGAACGACCGAGTCGTGCACGTGCGCCCGCGGGTCCACCGTCGCGCCATCCTCGGCCAGCGCGAACGCGGGCAGCCAGTCCTCCGCCAGCGGATCGCTCAGGGCAAGCTTGCCCTGGCGGCGGCGGTGGTAGTGGCGCAGGGCGGTGACGTAATCCGCCAGCGTCCGCACGGCCAACCCCGTCGGTCGGCGGCGGTGCATGACGGTCACCTGGTATCGGACGGCAATGGCAGGCAGGGCCTGCTCTTTCATATCGACGTAGCCCGTGGTCGGAATGAGACGCAGCGTCTTGCAGCTCACGAGCATCACGCCGCTCGGCGTCCCGTCGTTATGGGACACGAGGCTGAAGTCACCCTGCTTGCGGTCGAGCGCCGTCGCGATGGCGGCGAGCGGGTCCATCAGGACCTGGGCGGCGTTGGCGACGAGGATCAGGTCATCGTCGGCGTAGTCGGCGGCGAGGTCGCGGAGCACGCCGCCCGTGCCGCGGTATTCCGACAGGTCGCGCTCCACGCGGAACGTCCCGTCGTAGCGCGGGGCGGCGCTGGCGGGCTCCGGGGAGGTGTGGTTCACCATCACGCGAACGGGGAGTTGCGCCAGCCCGGCGAGGCGCTGGAGGTCGGCCGCGTGCGCGAGCCAGTGGTTCAGGATCGAGCCGCCCCCGCTCCCCTCGTCATCGAGCGGGAGGTCGAGCACGCTCCGCCCGATCGTGGTCGTCAGCGGGGTCGGGCGCACGGACCCGCCCAGCAGCACCATCGCGCGCAGGCGGTGCAGCGAACGCGCGTGGGTGGTGGCGGCGTGGGGCGTCACGTGTTTGGGCCTGCCGTTGCCATTGCTGCCGGCGGCGTCGTCTTCGCTGCTCGATCGTCCGCGGGCGCTGCTGAAGTCCGGCGCCATGACCGGCATCGTCGCTTCGATCGCGGCGGCGACGGCGCTGCCGTTCCCGTTTCCGTTCCCGTTCCGCGACGCATCATACTGCGACCCGCCCGCCGCCGCGTTGCGCCCCAGCAGCCGCGGCAACCCGCGGAGGGCCGACTGGCCCATCAGCGACGCGCCGAACGGCAGGCCGACGACAATGTACCGGTGGAACAGTCGCCGCGGCTCCTGCACGAGACGGTGCACCCACTCGAGCCCGAGCTTGCGGAGCACGGTGGGGGCGCGCTTCACGTCGCCGCACAGGAAGCTGAAGCTCACGCCCACGCCCATCCACCACGCGCCGGGCAACACCTTCTTGATCCGCTCGATCAGGTATTCCTGCTTCGGCGAGCCGAGGCCGACGTAGACGATGTCCGGTTGGGCGGCGAGGAGCGCGGCGACCATCGCGTTCATCTCGGCCTCGTTGCTCTCGAATCCGACGGGCGGGCAGTGCGTGCCCGCGACGCGCAGCTCCGGGCTGCGCTGCTTGAGCACCTCGGCCGCCTTCTCCGCCGAGCCGGGCGCGCCGCCGAGCAGGAAGATCGAACGGTTTCGCTGTGCCGCGCCGGCGCTGAGGCTGGAGATCAGGTCGGACCCCGCGACGCGCTGCGGCAACGGCGTGCGCTGGAGCCGGCT
>JBAUGM010000216.1:0-4717 GCA_049679725.1 Tepidisphaeraceae bacterium | reverse complement strand
CGTCCGCGGTGCGACAGCTTGTAGCCGCCGGCGGGAGCCCGCGGAAGGTTGCGCTCCTTCCCGCGCGCGTCGGGATCACTACTATTTCCGCCATGACCAAACTCATTCCATCCGTGGCTCGCGCATTTCGCGTCCTGTTGCTGTTCGCGTGCGCGGCATGCCTCGGCTGCGCGTCGAAGTTCCCCGAAGTTCACTCCTCGCTCGACGTCGCCTCCGCCGACGTCGCCATGCCGCCGAAGGAGTTGCTCGCTGCGGCGAAGCGCGTCGTGACCGACCCGCCGCTGTCGATCGGCGTGCAGAGCGAGAGCAAGGGCACGTTCCTCACGGGCTACCAGTCGTTCCCCGGCGACTGGCACATCGGCCGGCGCTGGCAGGAGCGCACGCAGTACCGCGTGACGATCATCCCCGACTTCGACGAGCCGGCGGCCAAGAGCCGGATCGACGTCGTGGAACAGACGGAGCAGCGCGCTTCCGACAAGCACGAGTGGAAGCCCGCGGCGGAGGTCGATCGCCCGGAACGGGCGATGGAACTGCTGGCAAGAATCGTCGAAGCGGCGGGGAAATAGACGTGCATCGCTCCCTCACCCCGGTACTCGGGGGAGAGGGCGGGGGAGAGGGGCGAGCGATGTGCGACGATGATGACCGGTCGATTTGAAGACAGACGTCAGTCCATGAATTGGCTGCTGTTCGACGTCGAAGCGCCAGTTTTTTCGCACAGCGGGGCTCGCCGCAGTTGACGATTGCGAGCGCGCTTGTCAAACTTTGCCCGCCGTCGCGGATCGGGCAATTTGTCCGCGGCGTCATGTTAAGGGGGTTGGGGCTTTGGGCCGCGGAGTAGCGGCCGCGCATCGGAAAGGAGTCCGGCATGTCGAGCGAGAACACGCCCGGCGACATCTCTCCCACGGTTCAACTCTTCCAGAAGGCGCATCAGAAGATGACGCAGCTCGGGCGGATCGACGAGCAGATCGGCCAGCTTTTGTCGCGCCGCCGCGGGTTGCAGGATGAGCTTCGCGCGGTGCAGTTGGAGATCAACGAAGAGTTCGACCGCCAGCTTCGTCCGGTGGAAGACCCGCCGGCGGTGAAGGTGCGCCCGGCGCTGGAGACGGTTCGCCGCAGCGTTCAGTTCGCGGGCGAGCCGATCGAGACCGCCGTGGGCGCGTAGTCGCTCAACGCGATAACGTCATGCGCGTAAAGCCCCGCTTGGGACGCTTGAGATAGCGCGTCCGCAGCCTTGTTTTCACGCTATTTTCGCAAAGAATCGGCAATCGGCCCCAACTTTCCGGGAACTGTCGGGTCTGACTTAACGACGCCACTATTCGCGCGTACAATAGAGACGGTCCCGAAACCGTTTTGAATCCGGGGCCCGACGAGCGAGAGGACGCGCATCATGTTGAATCTGTTGGCGATCGGCATGCCGCAAGGCTTTGAGTGGATCTTCATCGCGGCCATTGGCCTGCTGATCTTCGGCAAGCGCCTCCCCGATGTCGGCCGAAGCCTCGGGCAGGGGATCGTGCAGTTCAAGAAGGGGCTTAAGGGCGTGGAGGACGACATCGAGGAGGAGTCGAACAAGAAGAAGCTCCCCGACTCCGCCCGCCCCGCCATCGCCGGTCCGGCCAAGTTCGATCCGTACACCGGCAAGCCGGTCGACGCTAACGATCAGGTCGAAGGGTAAACCTATCGCGGAGGCGCTCATGCACCGCATCGCCGCGCCCGTCGTCGCAGTCTTGTTCATCGTCATCTTCACCGCCCGTGCGCCGGGTCAAACCACCAAACCCGCGACCGACGCGAAGTCTGGGCCCGCCACGCTCGAGCAGCAGAAGACCGAGGCGGATCAATCGCTCCCCTTCCCGCAGGTCGAGGCCAGGCAAGCGCTGACGTCGCGCCTCCCCGAGACGAAGCTGGAGAACGTCCGGCTGGAGGACGCGATCAACTACCTCCAGGACGTCTCCGGCGCGAACATCCACGTCAACTGGCGGGCGCTGGAAACGGTGAACATCACGCGCGAGACGCCGATCAGCGTGAAGGTGCGCGGGCTCCCGCTCCGGCACCTGCTCCGCTTCGTGCTCGCCGAGGCGGATGGGCAGAACCTGGTGACGTTCTACGTGGACGGCACGGTCATCGAGGTGACGACGCGCGACATGGCCGACAATCGGTTGATCACGAAGGTCTACCCGGTCGAGGACCTGCTGCTCACCATCCCCGACTTCGACGATGCGCCGCAGTTCCAACTCCAACAGAACACCCAGGCCGGCCGCGGGAGCGGCAGCAGCGGGCAGAGCCTCTTCGGCGGGCAAGCGGGCGGGCAGGAGGAGGCCGGCGCCACCAGGGCGCAGCGCGGGCAGGAACTCGTCGAGCTCATCATGGACACCGTCCAGCCCGACGTCTGGCGCGAGAACGGCGGCACCGCGTCCATCCGCTTCTTCCGCGGCCGAATCATCGTCACCGCCCCGCGCTCCGTGCATGAACAGATCGGCGGAACGGTGAAGTGAGGTGACGGAGTGGGGAGTGACGGGGTGTCGGTGTAGCGACCCCGCATTCGTTGGGTTTCTCACTCCGACACGCCGACACTCCCCACTCCCACACTCTTTCCGTACACTCCCCACATGTACGAACTCGGCATCATCGGCGCCGGCAACATGGCCGAGGCGATCGCGCGCGGCGTGATGGCGAAGAGCCTGCTGCGCGCCGGCCAGATCATCGCCGCGGACGTCTCGCCGCAGCGGCGCGAGCTCTTCGAGAAGCAACTCGGCGTCAAAGCCGTCGAGCAAAACGCCGATGTCGCCCGGCAGTCGCGCACCGTCCTCCTCAGCGTCAAGCCGCAACAGATGGCCGAGGCGCTGGCGGCGCTCGCGCCGGCCATGAGCGATCAGACCCTCGTCGTCTCGATCGCAGCGGGCATCAGCACAACCTTCATCGAGAAACACCTGGGCGGCGGCGACGGGAAACGCTGGCGGGTCGTCCGCGTCATGCCTAACACTCCCATGCTCGTCGGCGAAGGCATGTCGGGCATCGCGCGCGGCATGAACGCCTCGGACGACGACGTGGCGACCGTGCGGCGATTGTTCGAGTCGGCGGGCGACGTCATCGAGGTCGGCGAGGACAAGATGAACGCCGTTACCGCCATATCCGGCTCGGGGCCGGCATATTTTTTCCTGCTGGTAGAACAGATGATCGTCGCGGGTGTCGATATGGGATTGTCGCCCCAGCACGCGCGGCAGCTCGCGGCCAAGACGGCGCTGGGGGCGGCGAAGATGCTCGTGACTTCGCCCGACGCCCCGCAAGAGCTCCGCCGCAAGGTGACCAGCCCCGGCGGGACGACGCACGCGGCGATCGCGCACATGCAGTCCCATAACGTCCCGGAGCGAATCGTCGAGGCGATCAAGGCCGCCGAGCGGCGCGGGCGGGAATTGGGAAGCTGACCGGCCCGTACCAGTAGCCTTCGAGGAGCCTTCAAAATGGTTTTGGCGAAACTCACCAAGCACCGCGATTTCGGCCTGCTGATCCTGCGCGCCGGGCTGGGAATCTCGATGATGATCCATGGCTTCCCCAAGGTGATGGGCGGCAAGGACGCGTGGACCGGGCTGGGCGAGAGCGTGGGGTTGCCCGCGCCGATCGTGTTCGGCATCCTCGCCGCGCTGACGGAATTCCTCGGCGGATTGATGCTGGCCGCGGGGCTCTACTTCCGCATCGCCTGCATCCTCCTCGCGTGCTTGATGGCCGGCGCGCTGACGTACCACCTCAAGGCCGGCGACGACTTCAACAACTACTCTCACGCGATGGAGCTGCTGATCATCTTCGTCGCGCTGATCTTCATCGGGCCGGGGAAGTACAGCGTCGACAAGGAGTGATGCGCGTCTGGTCGTCCGGTGCTCAACTTGCCGCGCCGCTCGCCCCTCTCCCCAGCCCTCTCCCCGGAGTACCGGGAAGAGGGAGCAGCGCGCGTCGCATGATCGCCATGAGTAATCGTCACGCTCTCTACGACTGCGTCGCTGCCGCACGCCTGACCCGCCGCCCTTCCACGCGAAGCTGGCCCTGCTGAAACAGCCGGATCGCCTCCGGATAGGCAATCTTCTCTTCTTCGAACACGCGGTGCGCGAGCGTCGCCGGCGTGTCGTCGTCCAGGACCGGGCACGTGCGCTGCACGATGATCGGCCCCGTGTCGTAGCTGTTGTCGAGGAAGTGGACGGTGCAGCCGCTGACCTTGCAGCCGTGGCTGATGACGGCCTCGTGAACCTTCGCGCCGTACATCCCCTTCCCGCCGAAGCTCGGGAGCAGCGCGGGGTGGATGTTCATCGCTTTGAGCGCGTAGCGCTCGGGCAGATCGAGCAGGCAGAGCCAGCCGGCGAGGCAGACGAGGTCGACGCGCGCGCCGTCGACGTGGCGGAACACGTCGCGGCTGAAGTCGGCGACGTTTGCGAAAGACCTGCGATCGACGACGACGTTCGGGATGCCCGCCTTGCTCGCGCGCTCGCTGCCGACGAGGCTTGGGCGCGATGCGATGACGATCGAGATCGTCGCGTTCAGCCGATTGGCCGCGATCTCGTCGATGAGGTTCTGCAGCGTCGTGCCGGACCCGCTGACGAGGACGGCGAGGTTGAGGGAGGGTGAGGGCATGTTTTTTCTTAACTCCCTCTCCCCGTAATCGGGGAGAGGGTTGGGGAGAGGGGCGAGCGACGTGCCATGACGAGCGCGGTTCGACATCGAGCGCCGCGGGGGC
>JBAUGM010000215.1:0-6947 GCA_049679725.1 Tepidisphaeraceae bacterium | reverse complement strand
GTGCTCGCGCTGTGGACGCTGGCCCCCGCGGTCGCGTGGTGGCTCAGCCGGCCCATCCCGGCGGCGCGACCGCGGCTCTCCGAAGACGATCGCGTCTTCCTCCGCACCGTCGCCCGGCGGACGTGGCGCTACTTCGAGACCTTCGTTACCCCCGTCGACAACTATCTCCCGCCCGACAACTTCCAGGAAGATCCGCCGCAGGGCATCGCGCACCGCACCTCGCCGACCAACATCGGCCTTGCGCTGCTGGCCAACCTCGGCGCGCACGACTTCGGCTACATCACCGCGGGCGACCTGATCGAACGAACCGGGCGAACGCTGGCGTCGACGGAGAAGCTCCAGCGTTACCGCGGCCACCTCTACAACTGGTACGACACGCGCACGCTCGAGCCGCTGCGGCCGCTGTACGTGTCGACCGTCGACAGCGGCAACCTCGTCGGCCATCTGCTCACGCTCGCGACCGGTCTGAACCAGCTCGACCAGCAGCCGATCTTCGGCCGCGCGGTGTTTTCGGGATTGGCGGAGACGCTCGACGTGCTCTGCGATGTTGCGGGCGGCCGCGCGAACGAAGCGGACGGATCGCCCGTCGCCCAGGCGCCCGCGGACATCCGCGACAAGGTCGACCGCATCCGCGCGTACCTGGTCGGGGCGTCGCCGAGCACGTTGTCGGGCTCGCTCCTTCTGCTGCAACGACTGCTCGCCTCCGCGGCGGAGCTGAACAGCGCGACCCGTGCCCAGCCGGCCGGGGAGCTGACGTGGTGGGCGGCGGCGTTTGAAAATCAATGCCGGCAGGCACTGGCCGAGCTCACGCACCTCGCACCGTGGGTCGAGCTGCCGCCGCCGATCGAGCAGATGTGGACGCGGGGCGACGCCGCGCAGGTGGCGCGGCACACCGAGCTGGGCGAACTGTTGCGCCGGCTCGATGACGCGCCGACCCTCGCCGATGCGGCGCGACTGGAACTGACGCTGCTCCCCGCCGTCGATGCGGTCCTCGCCCAGACGGCGGCCGCAGCGCCGAACGCTTCATCGCCAACGAACGACCACGATTGGGTGCAACGGTTGCGCTCCGCCATCGTCCAGGGCTCCGAGCGCGCCGCCGAGCGACTGTCCGAACTGCGACATCTCGCGGCCCGTTGCATCGAGCTGGCCGACATCGACTACGAGTTCCTCTACGACCGGGACCGTCACCTCCTCGCCATCGGGTTCAACGTCGGCGAGCACCGCCTCGACGCCAGCTTTTACGACCTGCTCGCATCGGAAGCGCGGCTGGCCAGCTTCATCGCCATCGCGCAGGGAAAGCTCCCGCAGGAGCACTGGTTCAGCCTCGGCCGGCTGCTTACCACCTCGACGGGCCGGCCGGCGCTGCTGTCGTGGAGCGGGTCGATGTTCGAGTACCTGATGCCGCTGCTGGTCATGCCGACCTACGAGCGCACGCTGCTCGACGAGACGTATCGCGCCGTGGTCGAGCGGCAGATCGAGTACGGCCGCGAGCGCGGCGTGCCGTGGGGCGTTTCCGAATCCGGCTACAGCAAGACGGACGCGCAACGCAACTACCAGTACCACGCGTTCGGCGTCCCGGGACTTGGCTTCAAGCGCGGCCTCGCGGATGACGTCGTCGTCGCGCCCTACGCCAGCGCGATGGGTCTGATGATCGATCCGGAGTCTTCGACGTCGAACCTCCGTCGCCTCGCCGCCGAAGGGTTGCTCGGGCCGTATGGGTTTTACGAGGCCGTCGATTACACGCCCGCGCGATTGCCGCGCGGGCAGGAGAGCGTTACGGTGCGCTCGTACATGGTGCACCACCAGGGGATGGCGTTCCTCTCGCTGGCGTACCTCTTGCTCGATCGACCGATGCAGCGTCGGTTCGCATCCGAGCCGGCGTTCCAGGCGACGGACCTGTTGCTGCAAGAGCGCATCCCGCGGACGCCTTCGGTCTTCCCGCACCCGGCCGAAGTCTCCGCCGCGCGCGGCACGCCCGCCGAAGCCGGCGCGAACTACCGCATCTTCACCAGCCCGCACACGCCCGCGCCGGAGGTGCACCTGCTCTCCAACGGGCGCTATCACGTCATGGTCACCGCGTCGGGCGGCGGGTATAGCCGGTGGCGCGACCTGGCCGTGACGCGCTGGCAGGAAGATCCGACCCGCGACGGCTGGGGGACGTTCTGCTACCTGCGCGACGTCGAGAGCGGAGAGTTCTGGTCGGTCGCGCATCAGCCGACGCTCAAGCGGGCGATGAAGTACGAGGCGATTTACTCCCAGGGCCGCGCCGAGTTCCGCCGCCGCGACGGCGACATCGAGACGCACGCCGAAATCAGCGTCTCCCCCGAGGACGATATCGAGCTTCGCCGCATCAGCGTCACCAACCGCGGGCGCACGGTGCGCACGATCGAGCTGACGAGTTTCGCGGAAGTCGTGCTCGCGACCCCCGCATCGGACGCGGCGCACCCGGCGTTCAGCAACCTGTTCGTCCAGACGCAGCTCATCCGCGAGCGGCAGGCGATCCTCTGCACCCGCCGCCCGCGCTCGGGCGGCGAGCGGCCGCCGTGGATGATGCACCTGATGACCGTGCACGGCACGCTCCAGGGCGCGACGTCCTACGAAACCGGCCGGGCGGAGTTCATCGGCCGCGGGCGCACCGTCGCCGATCCGGCGGCGATGCACCGGCAGTCGCTGGGCGACAGCGAGGGCTCGGTCCTCGACCCGGTGGTCGCCGTCCGCAACTCGCTCGTCATCCAACCCGGCGAGACGGCGCGCGTGCACCTGGTGACCGGCGTCTCCGAGACGCGCGAAGGCGCCGTGGGGCTGATCGAGAAGTATCACGACCGCCATCTCGCCGACCGCGTGTTCGAGCTCGCCTGGACGCAAAGCCAGGTGGTGCTCGGGCAGCTCGACGCGACCGAGGCCGACACGCAACTCTTCGGCCGGATCGCCAGCAGTATCCTCTACGCCAACCCGCTGCTCCGCGCCCCCGGCAGCGTGATCGCGCGCAACCGCCGCGGGCAGTCGGGGCTTTGGGGCTACGGCATCTCGGGCGACCTGCCGATCGTCCTCCTGCGCATCGCCGACCAGGCGCAGCTTCAGCTCGTGCGGCAGCTCGTTCAGGCGCACACGTACTGGCGCGTCAAAGGGCTGAGCGTCGACCTGGTCATCTGGAACGAGGACCAGTCCGGCTACAGGCAGGTGTTGCACGAGCAGATCATGGGGATCATCGCGTCGCGCGGCGACTCGAACCTGCTCGACAAGCCGGGCGGCATTTTCGTCCGCCGCACCGAGCAGATGTCCGAAGAGGACAAGGTGCTGATGCAGACGGTGGCGCGCGTCATCATCAGCGACACGGCCGGCACGCTGGCGGAGCAGATGGACCGCCGTTCGCGCCCGGAGTCGAGCGTGCCGCGGTTCAACGTCGTCAAGCGGCCGCCCGAGGCGCCCGTCGCGGTCGAAGTGCAACGCCACGACCTCGCCGCGTTCAACGGCATCGGCGGGTTCACGCACGACGGCCGCGAGTACGTCATCACCACCACCGCGGATTCGCCGACGCCCGCGCCGTGGGTCAACGTCCTCGCCAACCCGTGGTTCGGCACCGTCGTCAGCGAGAGCGGCGGGGCGTACACCTGGTGCGAGAACGCGCACGGCTACCGCCTCACGCCGTGGAACAACGACCCGGTCAGCGACCCCAGCGGCGAAGCGTTCTACGTGCGCGACGAAGAGAGCGGCCGGTTCTGGTCCCCCACGCCGTCGCCCGCGCGCGGGCCCATGCCGTACACGACGCGGCACGGCTTCGGCTACAGCGTCTTCGAGTACACCGATGACGGCATCGCGACGGAGATGCGCACGTACGTCGCCACCGATGCGCCGATCAAGTTCTTCGTCATCAAGCTGCGCAACGCATCCGGCCGGCCGCGCCGCGTGTCGGTCACCGGGGTCTTCGACCTCGTGCTCGGCAGCCATCGGCCGGCGAACCTGCCGCACGTGGTGACCGAGGTGGATCCGAAGTCCGGCGCGCTGCTGGCGCGCAATCCGTACAACAGCGACTTCGGTGATCGCGTCACGTTCCTCGACACGAGCGAGGCGCAGCGCACCGTGACCGGCGACCGGACCGAGTTCATCGGCCGCAACGGCAGCCCGGCGAATCCGGCCGGCATGGGCCGCATCCGATTGTCGGGTCGCGTCGGCGCGGGATTGGATCCTTGCGCCGGCATGCAGGTGATGGTCGACCTTGCCGACGGGCAGGAGCGCGAGATGGCCTTCACGTTCGGCTCGGGCCGCGATCTCGCCGATGCGCGCAACCTCGTCAACCGCTTCCGCGGCACCGGCCCGGCGCGCCAGGCGCTGGAGGGTGTGTGGAACTACTGGAACCGCACGCTCGGCGCGGTCTACGTGCAGACGCCCGACGCATCGCTCAACTTCCTCGCCAACGGCTGGCTGCTCTACCAGGTGCTCGCCTGCCGCACCTGGGCGCGGAGCGGGTTTTACCAGTCCGGCGGCGCGTTCGGCTTCCGCGACCAGTTGCAGGACGCGATGTCGCTCGTCCACGCCGAGCCCGGCATCCTGCGTGAGCAGCTTCTGCGCTGCGCGGCCCACCAGTTCCGCGAGGGCGACGTCCAGCACTGGTGGCACCCCCCGCAAGGCCGCGGCGTGCGCACGCGCATCTCCGATGACTACCTCTGGCTCCCCTACGCCGCTTGCCGTTACGTCGCCGCGCTGGGCGACACCGGTGTGATGGACGAGAAGGTCCAGTTCCTCGACGGCCGCCTCGTGAAGCCGGATGAGGAGAGCTATTACGACCTCCCGATTCGCTCCGACGAATCCGCCACGCTCTACGAGCACTGCGTCCGCGCGATCAAGAACGGCCTGCGCTTCGGCGAGCACGGCCTTCCGCTGATGGGCTGCGGCGACTGGAACGACGGGATGAACCTCGTCGGTGAACACGGCAAGGGCGAGAGCGTCTGGCTCGCCTTCTTCCTCTACGACGTGCTCGTCCAGTTCCGCGAGATCGCCCAGCGACGCCAGGACGCCGCGTTTGCAGACCTCTGCGCAACCGAGGCGGCCAAGCTCAAGCAGAACATCGAGCGCGACGGCTGGGACGGCGACTGGTATCGCCGCGCGTACTTCGACAACGGTGAACCGATCGGCTCGATCTCCAGCCCCGAATGCCAGATCGATTCGCTCCCGCAGAGCTGGGCCGTGCTATCCGGCGCCGGCGATCCCGCGCGCTCGCAACGGGGACTCGATGCGCTCGAGGACCGCCTTGTGCGGCGCGACATCGGCGTGATTCAGTTGTTCGACCCGCCGTTCGACCACTCTCACTTGAACCCCGGTTACATCAAGGGCTACGTCCCCGGCGTCCGCGAGAACGGCGGACAATACACGCACGCCGCGGTGTGGGCCGTCATGGCCTTCGCCGCGGTCGGTGATGCGCAGCGCGCCTGGGAGCTGTTCAACCTCATCAACCCCGTGCGTCACGGCGACAGCGAGTCCACTGTCGCGCGGTACAAGGTCGAGCCCTACGTCGTTGCCGCCGACGTCTACGCCAACCCCCAGCACGCCGGCCGCGGCGGCTGGACCTGGTACACCGGCTCCGCCGGCTGGATGTATCGCCTGATCACCGAATCCCTGCTCGGCCTGCGCCTGGAGGTCGATCGCCTGCGCATCGAGCCGGTGTTCCCCCGGGAATGGGAGTCGTTCGAGATCCACTACCGCTACCGCGAAACCTTCCACCACATCCACGTCCGCAACCTGGGAGGAACGGGCACCGGCGGCCGGGGCGGCGTCTTGCGCGTCATCCTCGACGGCATCGAGCAGCCCGACAAAACCATCCCCCTCCGCGACGACCGCCGCGATCACCAGGTGGAGGTTGAGGTGGGGGGCCAGGGCTGAGCGTTCGCGTGACGAAAAACCGGGACAGCTCTGGCTCTGTCTCAACCCTGTGTTTGGGACCAATCCACCCGGAGGCAACCTCGCGTTTCCGGACGCATTTACGTTGCGTCGGCTTGCGAGAGTGCTCGAAATGGCAGGGTCCCGGTTTTTGGCCCCGAAACGAGATGCGTCCTTCTCTCCCCCTTTGACTTCTCAGGTTAGCGGTTTGTTCGGTACGATCAAGATATTTCGGACGGTTCCCATCGAAAACCCGCTTTGCGGCCCAGAAAGGCCGAGGTTACCCTTCACCAAACCGCGCGGGACTGGCCCCCGGTCACGATAATCAATGGTTATCCTTCGGAGGCGCAGCGTGAGAGCTTGCCGGATCGCCCTTGCCACAGTTCTCGCGACCATCGTCGCCGGCGGGCCCGCGGCCTGCGATCGTTCACCGACCCAACCCAAGGCTCCCATGACCATCGAGGAAATCATCCGCCAGAATGCCGACAGGCCGATCGAGGAATCGATTACGCCCATTGCCACGTCGCTGGCCGGGCATCGCATCTTTCTCGCGACCGATGACACGACGGCGAAGACGACACAGCCGACGACGGCGAAGACACAGCCGACGACGGGACCGACGACCCAGGCTCGTTCGTTCAAAGAGCTTGTCAATTCGCTCAAGAAGCCGGGAATCACAATTGAGTTCAAGAGCGGGAAGGACGCTCAGGGACGTGTATGGGCATACGCGTACACGAGCCCGGCGGAGTTCGACCGGGCGCATTCACCGGAGCACCCCTCCACCGAATTGAGCTTCAGTCACTTTTTCGGAATGATCGAGGGCGAACCACACTTCGCCGGGATCCGTTTGAATCCCGGATCGGATGCTTCATATACCATCCCGCGCGAGTTGTTTGAGAAGGTGAAGGAACAGTTGCCGCGGCGGCGGCCGGCCGATGGATAACCAGCCGACTATGAATCCCCGTTGAGGTCAAGAGGCGTTTTGGACAATGACAGACCACGCCCCGCGCAGCGGGGGTTTTGTCTTTTCACTTGAAGAAGCATTTGTCTGCGCTCAGCCTGCCTGGCGGCGC
>JBAUGM010000214.1:0-1542 GCA_049679725.1 Tepidisphaeraceae bacterium | reverse complement strand
AAGCACGAAATCCGAAGCACGAAGCACGAAACAAATCTCAAGCGACAATGGGGAAAGCACGAGACGAATTCCCTCCCCAGGTGAGGTTTTCTTCTTCGTGCTTGGGATTTGTTTCGTGCTTCGTGCTTCGGATTTCGTGCTTACGGTTGGGGTTGCTTCTTGAGCTCCTCCAGCTTCGCCAGCACGCGCTTCTCCCGCGCCACACCGTCCGCGTCATTCGACTTCTCATACAACTCGATGAGCAACTCGTGCGCATCCGCGTCGTACGGGTTGATGTAAATCGCTTCCATCGCGAACCGCGTCGCCTCCTTCACATCGCCCAGATCGCGGTGAATCCTGCTGATTCCCTTCGCGTAGCGATTCTCCTGCAACTCCAACGGCAGGAACGCCTGAAGGTGCGGCAGCGCGTCCTTCGGTGATGAAAGTCGCAGGTACAGCCCCGCCAGCCGCCGGTGCGGCAGAGGGTTGTGCGGCTGGAGCTTCGTCGCCTCCAGCCATATATCGAGCGCCTCTTTGTGCTGGCCGGCCTTGATCTTCTCCTCGCCGTCCTTCGCCAGCGCCTCGAACCTCTTCATCGTCTGGGCATCGTAGCCCCAGTCCTTCACCTGCTGCTTGGCCCACGCGAAGAACTCCGCCTGGAACTCCGGCATCGGCTTGCCGACGGCGATGCGGAACGCCTCGTCCTCCGTCTTGCCCTGCTTGAACGCGTCGAGCAGCTTGATGATCGAGTCGCGGCCATACTTCTCGTCCATGTAGCGCGCGATCCAGAACGCTTCCATGTAGACGATCTCGCCGTCGGTTCCCTCTTTCGGCCGCAGCAGCGTCTGCGACATCTCGGAGATCGGGAAGAGCTTGTCCTTGGTCACGCGCTCGTACAGCGCCTTGGGGACCCACGCGAAGCGGAACGGCACGCCTTCCTGCCACGTCGCGAGGCCTTCGGTCAGCCAGCGCGGGCAGCGCTGATCGGTGGCGGCCATGTTGATCACGTGCGTGAACTCGTGGCGCAGGACGCGCGCGAAGTTGAACGGCCCAAGCGTCGCCCCCGCGCGCGGCGCGACGGCGGTGATGACCGGGCCGAAGCTTGCGCCGTACGTCTCGGCGCCCGGGACGCCCGCCGTGCGGACGGAGAACGAGTCGGTCGTCGGAAACACTTCCAGCACGGTCGTCCGCGCCGGCTCGTGCTGGAAGTCGCGGCAGACCTCCGCATGCACCTTTTCCATGAGCGGGCCGAGGTATTCGCCGAGGATCGGATCGAACCTGGGGTCGAACTTGACGACGAAGTGCTCGGTCTTGGTCGTCTCGAAGCTTTGCATGTCGTCGAGCAGTCGGAGGTAGTTCACCGTCGAGACGTTGAACGGATCGAGCTCGTACGCCGCCTCGAACGCGGCCCCAGCCGCTTCCTCTTCCGCGAGCTGCATGTGAAGCTGCCCGAGCCGGTGCCGGGGCGCCGCCCAGAGCGGGGCGCGCTCGACGGCGACCTTGCAGTATTTCTCGGCCGCGTCGTACTGGTGCACGTCCGGCAGGACCTCGGCCAGCGTGAAC
>JBAUGM010000213.1:0-1994 GCA_049679725.1 Tepidisphaeraceae bacterium | reverse complement strand
GGAAGGAGCACGCCGTTCGTCGCTTCACGTGTACGGCCCCCTGCCCGGGTGCTGCCACGCGCTCATGCCGCCGTCGATCAGCAGCATGTGGCCGTGCACGTGTTCGGCGTCATCGCTGACGAGGTAGACCGCGCCGGGGCCGCAGACTTCGGCGCCGGGGATCTGGCCGTTGGGGGTGTGGTGTGCGATCCAGCGAGCGCTTTCGGGACGCGTGTCAATCCAACTCGTCTGCGGCGTCTTCACGAGACCCGGCGCGAGGCCGTTCACCCGGATGTTCTTCCGCGCCAGCGCGACGGTGAGCGAGCGCACCATCATCTCGACCGCGCCCTTTGACGTGTCGTACGCGGTCGAGTTCGGCTCGGCGAGCCGCCCGTTGATCGACCCGATGAACAGCACGCGGCCACTCACGTTGTTCGCGATCCAGTGCTTCGCGAACGACTGCGTGAGGAAGTACGCCGACTCGACGTTCAGCCGCATGGTGCGCGTGAACCGGTCGCGCGTCATCTCCTCGAACGCGACATCGAAGTGCTGGCCGGCGTTGTTGACGAGGATGTCGAGGTTCGGCATCGCCTTGATAGCGGCGTCGAACAGCGGCCCGTCCGCATCCGGCCGCGACAGATCCCCCGCGACGAACTCCGCCTTCACGCCTTTCGCGCGACAAGCCGCCAGCGCCTCATCCGCGTCCGCGCCGTGCGAGCGGCCGTGAATCAGCACGTCCGCCCCCGCCGCCGCGTACGCCTCGGCGATGACGCGGCCGATGCCTTTCGTCGAGCCGGTGATGAGCGCCGCATGTCCTCTAAGACTCGTCATTCTGTACTTTCGAACAAAGCAAGGAGCCGCGGATGAACGCAGATGAACGCAGATGGGAAGAGGTCGTCTGTTGCTGCTTCTGATCCGCGTTCATCCGCGTTTATCTGCGGCTCCCCTTCTCTCCCCGAACAACCATGCCTGCGGCGCAGCCGATGCCATGTCGTCACGCACACCCGGGGGCAGCGCGTGCAGCGCGTCGGCCTCCTGCTTGTACGTATGGATCGCCTCCATCCCGTCCGCGCACCAGCTCATGAACGGGTAATCCGAGCCCCACAGGTACCGCCCGCCGAGCAGTTCGTGAACGACGGCGAGCACTTCGGTCGGGTTCGCGTAGTCCGCATCGACGCGGTTCGCCCGCGGCGCGACGGCCGGCGCGTCTTTCAGCGCGAGCTCGCAGTGTACGAGGTGGGCGGAGCAGTCGACCCACACGTTTGCCATCGACGCCGCGCGCTTCAGGCATTCCTGGTCGAAGCGCAGCGAGTGGGCGAGATTGAACCGCACGCGCGGGAAGACCTCCGCCACGTCGAGACAGTCGCGCACCTGCGCCCACGGGTCGGCCGGGTGCACCGCCGTGTGGATGAGCACGGGCAAGTCGAACTGCTGCCACAGCCTCATCAAATCGCGCCCCTCGTTCAGCAGCGAGCGGATGGGCGACTGGATGACGGTGGTCTGCGTCTTGAGTCCCGCAAGCTGGGGAGCCAGCGTTTGGAGGCTCTTCACCTGCGGCGCCACCTCGCGCGACGGGTCGAACATGCCGAACTGAAGGATGCGTTTGCCGTTGTCGAGCCGCGCGATCTCCGCGCTCAGCAGTTCGTTCTCCCGATCGAACGGAAAGCGCCCCGGCGTCAGCTCGATCGTCTGACGGTCGGCGAACGCGTACGGGTCGAACGCCGATGGCACGACGAACGGGAAGCACACGGCCCGCCCGATGCCTTGCGCGTCCATGTGCTCGAGCAGTTCCTGCACGTTGGCCGCGTACGGCCACCACCGCCGCAGGTAGAAGGCGGGATCCATGCCGATGTGCGTGTGGACGTCGTAGAGCGTAGCGGCCATTCGGGAGCACACGCTAACCGCAAGCGTCCGCATCGATCAAGGATCGTATGGCAGTCGCGCGCGCCAATGTCATTGCGAGGCCCGCGTTGCGGCGCCACCCGCGCCCGTGAAGCGCCGCCGCTTGCGGCGGG
>JBAUGM010000212.1:0-2839 GCA_049679725.1 Tepidisphaeraceae bacterium | reverse complement strand
GTGCTGATGATCGCGCAGGCGACGACCGCAACCCCCGGCGGTGCGCGGGCGGCGCTCGACGTGGTCACACAGCACGAAGCAAACCTCAAGCCCGACGCGCCCGCGACCCCGCAGGTCATGGCGCTGAAGCTCCGCCTGCTCATGGAACTCGGTCTGACGGCCGAAGCCGAGTCGCTCGCGTCGCGGATGACGACCAGCGGAGCGCTGCCAAGCGAGACCGCGTTGCGCCTCGCCGACATGCTCGCCGAGCGCTACGCGGGCAGCGATGCCGCGCCGCCGCCGCAGGCGCGCGATCAGGTCGTGCAGTTCGTCTCGCGCGGGCTCGCATCCCATCCGCACGACGCCACGTATCGCGACGCGGCGCTGGCCGGCGTCCGCACGCTGCTGAAAGTGAAAGCCTACTCGGATGCGCAACAGATCCTCGCCGGCATCAAGGCGTCGGGCGCCGAGAAGGACTCCACGCCCGCGCTGCTGATGGCCCAGGCGCTGCAGGGGCAGGGAAAGGTCGAGGAGGCCCAGCGCATCCTCGACGACGTCACGCGCGACAACCCCGAAGCCGGCGACGTTCACCTGGCGATGGGTCGGCTCCAGCAGCAGCTTCAGCAGTGGGAAAAGTCCGCCGCCGCGTACCGCAGCGCGCGCAAGCAGCTTCCCGTCGGCCGGGATGCGTGGTGGCAGGCGACGATCGGACTGGCGGACGCGCTGGCGCAGCAGGGGAACGTCGCGGGGGCGCAGGAGTTGCTTCGCGTCGCCAACGCGATGTACCGCAACCGCGCGCCGGTTTCGCTGTTGCCGCGCATCGACGCGCTGCTCAAGCAACCGGCCGGCACGGTAGAATCTCGCAACGGAAGGAACGGTTAATCCAGCTATGACCCACTCACCACGATCCATCCTCCCGTTGCTCGCCTGGGCAGCGGCCGTCGCGCTGCCCGCCGTCGTCGTGCTGGCGCAACAGCCCGGCGCGCCACCGCCGCCGACACCGACACCGACGGAGATGGAAACCAGGAGCGCGCTGCAGTTCGTCACGGGCGGCGGGGTGGTCGGGTACATCATCATCGCGCTGAGCATCCTCGCCGTCGCGCTGGTGATCGACGTGCTGCTGCGCATCAAGCGCGACCGCACGTTTCCTGAGAGCCTCGTCCGCCATGCGATGGAGCTGGCCGAGCACGGCAAGGCGGGGGAGCTGCTGGCGATGAGCAAGGCGAGCGACACGATGTTTGGCCGGATCATCGGCGGAGCGCTGGACCGCGGGCGCTACGGGATCGACGTCGTCCGCCAGGAGGTGCAGCAGATCGGTGAGCGCGAGATCTTCAAGCTGCGCAACCGCGTGGCGCAGATCGGCGTGATCGCGACGGCCGGCCCCATGCTCGGGCTGCTCGGCACGGTCATCGGCATGATCAACTCGTTCAGCGTGCTCGGCGAGTCGAAGAACGCCGCCCGGCCCGACGAGCTGGCCGCCGGCATCTCGCTGGCGCTGATCACGACCTGCCAGGGGTTGATCCTGGCCGTGCCGCTCATCTTCGTGCACATGTACCTGCGCGATCGCGTGAGCGCGACGTCGCAGGAGGCGGCGCACGTGTCGGAGAAGCTGCTCGGCTTGCTCGCGACGGGCAGCGCCAACCGACAGCGCGCCATGGCGCAGCAGCAACAGCAGCAACAACCGCAAACCTCGGCACCGCCGATGCCGCAGCAGCAGCACCAGCATTCGTCGCAGGCGATGCCCATTCAGCAGCAGCAGCCGTCGCACGCTCGGCCGAGCATCGGCGCGCCGCCGATCAACACCGGGATGCCGCTGACGTCACACCCGCTCAGCACGCCGCCGCTGGGGGCGCCGCCGATCGGGGGACAACGGGAGCTGAGCCATGGCCACCATCCGCTTTGAACGCGGCGAAGACGAGTACGCGCCGCGCGTCAGCTTCATCCCGCTGATCGACATCGTGCTGCAGATCATCTGCTTCTACCTGTTCATCAGCGCGGGCGTGCAGATGTACCAGGATTCGGCGGTCGAGCTGCCCGTGATGACGTCGGATTCGCTCGCGGGCGAGCAGCCGGCGGAGTTCACGATCAACCTCGGCGCGGGCGGTGAGATGAACATCAACGGCGCCGACGTCGACGCCGGCTCGCTCCCCGCCGCGCTGATCGCCGCCAAGGCGAAGGCGGCGGAGGCGAACCAGCGGTTGATGGTCGCGATCCGGGCGGACAAGCGGCAGCAGTTCGCGCTGCTCGATCGCGTGCTCCAGGCGTGCCGCGACGCGAACGTCCCTTCCGTCAGCATCCGAGCGCTCACGCCCACCGTGGGCGGCGGCGGTGTGGAGGGTGACCGATGATGAAGTTTGACCGCAACGAGCCGGAGCAGGAGAGCGAGGACCTGCTGAACCTCACGTCGATGATCGACGTGGTGTTCACGCTGCTGGCGTTCTTCATCATCACGGTGCGCGTGTTCGGCGTCGAGCGCGACGCCGTCGTCTCCGCTGCCGGGCGCGCCGGGTCGGCGGTGGGACTCGCCAGGGGCGACCTGCCCGAGCGCGTGATGATCCGCCTTATTGAGCAGCCCGCCGCCCCCGGCAAGATGGCCATCGAGATCGGCGGCAACCAGTTCACCGAGGCTGCCGCCATCACGCAGCAGTTGCGCGAGATCAACCTGCCGGACGTGCCGGTCGTCTTCGCCAGCGCGCCGAACCTGACGGTGGAGCAGGTCACGGGCGCGGTGGATGCCGCGCTGCACAGCCCGATGAGAAGGGTCTCGCTAAGACAGTTGTCGGCGGAGGAGATGTCGCGGTGAACGTGGGCGCATGCGCGAGGAACACGGAGTCTCCGTTTAGCGGCCCCGCTTGCGGGG
>JBAUGM010000211.1:0-10036 GCA_049679725.1 Tepidisphaeraceae bacterium | reverse complement strand
GGCACGTCGATCGCGCGGCGGCGTCGTTGCGGCGCGTCGGGGTGGAGGTGCGCGTCTTCGATGAGGCGGAGGAAAACCCCACCACCGTTTGCGTCGACAAGGCCGTGGCCGCGGCTCGCGAGCAGCGGATTGATCTGCTCATCGGCTTGGGCGGCGGGTCGTCGATGGACTGCGCCAAGGGGTGCAACTTCATCCTGACCAACGGCGGGCGGATGCAGGACTACTGGGGCGTCGGCAAAGCGACAAAACCGATGCTCCCGCTCATCGCCGTGCCGACGACGGCGGGGACGGGGTCGGAAGCCCAGTCGTTCGCGCTCATCACCGACCCCGACACGCACCAGAAGATGGCCTGCGGCGACAAGCGAGCGTTGCCCGCTCTGGCGATCCTCGACGCCGATTTGACCGGCACGCAGCCCGCGAAGGTGGCCGCGGCGACGGCGATCGACGCGGTCGCGCATGCGGTGGAGACGGCGGCATGCGCGAAACGAACAGATGTGTCGATGCGTTTGTCGCGGGAAGCGTGGGCGCTCTTGGACGGTGCGCTCGAGTCAGCCCTCCGCGACCCGCGAAACGTCGCGGCGCGCGAGAAAATGCTGCTGGGCGCGCATCTGGCCGGGGCGGCCATCGAAAACTCGATGCTCGGGGCGGCCCACGCGTGCGCCAACCCGCTGACGGCGAAGTTCGGCGTCGTGCACGGCGTTGCGGTCGGGATCATGCTCCCGCACGTGATCCGGTTTAATTCCAACGGTGCTACGAACCCTTACGCCGTCCTCGTGTCTGATGCGAAGGAACTGGCGAGCCGGGTTGAAACACTTTTGTCCACCGCAGGCCTGCCGCCGAGGTTGAGCGAGTTTGGGGTCGCCGCGGGCGATGTCCCCCGCCTGGCCGCTTTGGCCTCGGAGCAGTGGACGGCCCAGTTCAATCCCCGTCCGGTGGACGCGGACAGCTTTCGCCGAATCTACGAGGCGGCGTTGTGACGAGAAGAATTGGCCGCCAAGAACGCCAAGAACGCCATGAGCGCCAAGAAAAGAGAGATCCTCCGTGTTTCTTTCTTGGGGTCCTTGGCGTCCTTGGCGGCTAAATCGAGTGAGGCCCGGTGACAACACGCCGGGGCGCTCTACTATAAATGCAGCGATGGAACTGACGACCCTACCCCCCGAGTCACCGCAGCAGCCGAAGACGGAAGTCGGCAGCTATTTCGTCGCCAACTACCCGCCGTTCTCCGTCTGGTCGCCGGACCACCTGCCCGCCATCGAGCGGGCGCTGAACCAGCCGGTTGACGCGAGGACACCGCTGGGGCTGTACCTGCACATCCCGTTCTGCCGCAAGCGGTGCAAGTTCTGTTACTTCCGCGTCTACACGGACAAGAACGCGGACGAGATCGAGGTGTACCTCTCGGCCCTGTCGCGCGAGATTGCGCTCTACGCACAACGCGACGGACTGAAAGGCCGGCAGTTCGAGTTCGTCTACTTCGGCGGCGGCACGCCGTCATACCTGTCGAACGAGCAGCTTCACCGGCTGGTCGAGCGCATCAACGAGAACTGGCGCTGGGACGCGGCCCGGGAAGTCACCTTCGAGTGCGAGCCGGGCACGCTGAAGGAGAGCAAGCTCCAGACGATCAAGGAGATCGGCGTGACGCGCCTGTCGCTGGGCGTGGAGCATTTCGACGACGAGGTTCTCTCGATCAACGGCCGGGCGCACAAGTCGCCGGAGATCGGGCGGGCGTACGAGTGGGCGCGGGCGGTGGGTTTTGCGCAGATCAACATCGATTTGATCGCCGGGATGCTGGGCGAGACGGACGACAAGTGGAAGCACGCGGTGGAGCGGGCGCTGGCGATGGATGCCGACAGCGTGACGATCTACCAGATGGAAGTGCCGTTCAACACGACGATCGCGAAGGAGGCCCGGCAATCGGGCGGGGTGTCGCCCGTGGCGAGCTGGGCGCAGAAGCGCGGATGGGTTGATTACGCGTTCCGCCAGTTCGAGGCGCAGGGGTACGTCGTCTCCAGCGCGTACACCTTGGTCAAACCCGAGCGCCACGCCGGCTTCGTCTACCGCGACTCCCTATGGCGCGGGGCGGATCTCGTCGGCACGGGCGTGGCGTCGTTCGGGCACTTTCAGGGTGTTCACTATCAGAATGTCGACACCTGGGAGCAGTACGTCGCCAAGCTCGACGCGGGCGAGCTGCCGTTGAATCGGGCGCTGCCGATCAGCGACCATCAGCGGCTCATCCGCGAGATGATCCTGCTCATGAAGACGGGAAAGCTGGACGCCGCTTACTTCCGCGGGAAGTTCGGCGTCGACATCCGCGAGGAGTTCCGCGAAGGGTTCGAGTCGCTCGTCGAAGAAGGCTTCGCCGAACTGGACGGCGACCAGGTGCGGCTGACGCGCAAGGGTTTGCTCCAGGCCGACACGCTCTTGCCGCGGTTCTTCGAGCCGCAGCACCGGGGGATTCGATACACGTGAGCACCGCCACGCCCGCCAGCACCCCCGCGAACCCCCCGCGCACCGAGCCGGACGCGGCCGCGATCGCGGTGCTGCGCGAACTGTGCGGGCCACTGCGAGGTGGGGCGTCTATCGACCCCGTCTGTGTCGTCGTGCAGCCGAACGAGATCCCGCACCCCGCCGACGCGCTGCTCGTCCACCACGAGCACATGACCGAGGTGCTCCAGCGCCGCTACGGCCGGCCGGTTGACGTGTACGTGCTCGACGAGCACCTCGAGGGCAGCCGGTACACGCGCAAGGTGAAGCTGACCCCCTCGGGCGGCGGGCCGGTCGTCGAGTGGGGCGTCGTGCGGCTAGACTTCCGATTCATGAGTGATGCGGTGCGCGACGAGATCCTCGCCAAGCGCTCGCCGTTGGGCGCGATCCTCATCAAGCACAACGTTCACCGGCGGATCAAGCCACGGTGGTTCATGCGCTTTCCCGCGCGCGGCCCGACGCTCACGTGGTTCGGCGAGACAGGTGATCAGCCGATGTACGGCCGGATCGGCACGATCTATTGCGATGAAGAGCCGGCCATCGAGCTGCTGGAGATCGTGACGGTCGCGCCGGTTGGGAGTAAGTGAACCGCAGATGAACGCAGATGAACGCAGATAGGAAAGAACTGATCTTGATCTGCGTTTATCTGCGTTCATCTGCGGTTCAAACCTGTCTTTGTGTTGTTGAGGAACGCAAATATGAGCAGTGAGTTCGAGACGTACGACTGCATCGTGATCGGCGGCGGCCCCGCGGGGTCCACCGTGGCGACGCTCCTCGCCGACGCCGGGCACAAGGTGCTGGTGATCGAGCGCACCAAGTTCCCGCGCTTCCACATCGGCGAGTCGCTCATGCCCGAGACGTACTGGACGTTCCAGCGCCTCGGCATGCTGCCGAAGCTGAAGGACAGCGAGTTCGTCAAGAAGTACAGCGTGCAGTTCGTCACCGCCACGGGCAAGGAGAGCCAGCCGTTCTACTTCGACGCCCGCGACCCGCGCGAGTGCAGCCAGACGTGGCAGGTGTTGCGCAGCCGGTTCGACGAGATGCTCCTCGACAACTCGTCCGAGCACGGGGCGACGGTGTGGCAGGAGGCGAACGTCAACGAGATCCTGCTGGAGCCCTCGGTCACCGACGATTTGCCGAAAGCGACGGGCGTGATCGTCACGCGCAAGGGCGAATCGCCGCGGCGGATCAACGCGAAGGTCGTCGTCGATGCCACCGGCACCAGCGCGATGCTCAGCAAGAAGCTGGGCATCCGCCAGGGCGACCCGAACCTGCGCAAGGCCGCGATCTTCGCGCACTACAAGGGCTGCGCGCGCGACCCGGGCAAGAACGGCGGGGCGACGCTGGTCCTCTCAACGAAGCAGAACGACGGCTGGTTCTGGTACATCCCGCTGCCCGACGACATCACGAGCGTCGGCGTTGTCGGCGATCTGACGCGCCTGTCGAACAAGCTCTCCACGCCCGAGCAGACGCTGGAGGAGGAGATCGCCAACTGCGCGGGCCTCGAGCCGCGCATGACCAGCGCCCAGCGCGTCGGCGAGGTCCACGTGATCTCCGACTACTCGTACCGCTCCACGCGCTGCGCCGGCGACGGGTGGGTGCTCGTGGGCGACGCGTTCGGGTTCCTCGACCCGATGTACAGCTCGGGCGTGTTCCTCGCGCTCAAGAGCGGCGAGATGGCCGCCGACGCCATTGTCGAGGCCCTCGCAAGCGGTCGCGCCGACGCGATGAACCTCAGCACGTGGGGCGACACGCTCAGCGACGGGATGCAGACGATCCGCAAGCTGGTCTACGCGTTCTACACTCCCGGCTTCTCGTTCGGGCGCTTCATCCGCGCCAATCCGGACAAGGTCGACGACGTGACCGCCATCCTCGTCGGCGACGTGTTCCGGCCAGAGGTGAAGGAGCTGTTCAAGCCGCTGGGAGCGATGGTGCCGATCCCCGAGTCCACCGTACTCGACAAACCGAAGGCGGCGAGGGAACCCACCGGGAGCCCGCGATGAAATCGATGCCTCGGGCGATCATGGTTCTCTTGCTGCTCCTGACGGCCGGAACCACAGCGGCGCGAGGCGGGGAGTGGCCGCGTTTCCTTGGGCCCAATGGATTGGGTGTCGTTGAGGAGGGTGAGAAGATCGCGCGATCATGGCCCCGGGGCGGGCCGAGAGAATTGTGGAGCATCGACGTCGGCACCGGCTTCGGCGGCGCAGCGATTGTCGGCGGCAAGGTCTTTCTGCTCGATCGAAAGGGGAATGAAGCGGACGTCTTCCGCGTCCTGGACTTGAAGACGGGAAGATCGCTGTGGGAACAGTCGTACGCTGCGCCCGGATTCCGAGGCGGGTATCCAGGTTCGCGCGGGACGCCAACCGTTGTGGAGAATCGCGCGTACACCGTCGGCGTGATGGGCCACGTACACTGTTTCGACTTTACTGAGAAGAAAGTCATCTGGGGCAAATCGCTGGCGAAGGATTTCGGCGCCCGCCCCGGCGGCTGGGGGTTCGCGCAGTCGCCGCTGGTTGCGGGGGACGTCATCGTGGTTTCCGCAGCGGGCGGTCGAAACGGGCTCGTGGCGCTGAACAAGAACACCGGCGAAACGGCATGGAAAACCCCGTCGTTCGGCGACACCGATGCATATACCTCGCCGATGCTTGTGACGATCGCCGATCAGGAGCAGATCGTCATGTGGCACAAGGGGTCGCTGGCGGCATTCAATCCCAGGGACGGCGCGAGGCTGTGGAGCTACGAGTGGCGGACCAACCGTCCCATCCCCCAACCGGTCCCGCTTAGCGACGGTCGCTTCTTCCTCACCATCGGTTACGGCGGTGGGTGCTCGATGATCCGCGTCAGCAAGTCGAACCGGGGCGCGTGGAGCGTCGCCGAGCTCTTTCAGGACGAGCGGAGCGGCAGCAAGGTCCCGCCCGCGCTCCTGTACGATGGCCACATCTACACCAACAGCGACGACAACCAGCGCGGCCTCCAGTGCCTCGACGCTGACGGCAACGTGAAGTGGGAGACGGGCCGCCGGCCGTCGTTCGCGCTGGGCAGCATGATCATCGCCGACGGCGTGATCTTCATCGTCAGCGGCGGCAGCGGCGAACTGGTGATGGCCGAGGCGAGCCCCAAGCGATACAAGGAGCTCGGCCGGGCGAAGGTCCTCAGTGGCCCGGACCTGTTCGCCCCGTTGGCGCTGAGCGAGGGGATGCTGGTGCTGCGCGATCAGGCGCAGATGAAGTGCGTGTATGTCGGGGCGGGTGGGTGATGAGGCGGTCCCACGGGTTCGAGAGCGCCAATTTGGGAAAGTGACCGACCGAACCGACCGGGAAGCCTTCTGTTCCATATAATGCGGATATGGTGACCTTGAACGCTCATTTCGATGGTAAGACGATCGTTCTGGACGAGCCGTTCTCCTTACCCCTGCGAAAGGGAGCCCGCTTGAAGATCCGCGTCGAATCGGTGGACGAGACGCCGGCCGTCGCGCCTTCGGCATCAAAGCGCTTCCGCCCCTTGAATATTCACGTCGATCGTGAGCTGTCCAACGCGATTGCCCTGGATCCCGAATTCAATATTGAGGAGTCGTAGGAATGCCGCTCGACCTTCCGGACGGCGCCGCTTGCTTCGTTGACTCCAACATTCTCTATTACGCCCTCGTGCCAACCGCCGGCGTCTCGGAGCAATGCCTCAAGCTTTTAAAGCGTGCTGTCGCGGGGCGCGTTTCGCTGATGGTCAGTGTGCCGGTTCTGAGTGATGTGATGCACAAGGTGATGACGTCTGAGGTGGCGCAGCTCGCGGGTCGGGATCGGGCGGGCATCGTGGGTTATCTTGGCAGGCACCCGGAGGTCATCACGCAGCTTGTCGAGTATCCGCAAGCGATGGAGCAGTTGAGCGCTGTTCCGATGAGTATCTTACCGGTGGATGAGCAATCGCTCCGCGACGCGATGCGCGTTGCCGTACATCACGGCTTGCTCACCAATGACGCGATGATCGTTGCCCTGATGCAACTCCACCAGCTCTCGCACCTCGTTACCAATGATGACGACTTTGATCGCGTCCCGGGCTTGACTGTGTGGAAACCTCGATAGAAGTGATGGCCACACCCTTCTCCATCCATCGCCGCGTGCAGTTCGCCGAGACCGACATGGCCGGCATCGCGCACTTCGCGAACTTCCTCCGCTGGATGGAAGAGGCCGAGCACGCGCTGTTCCGCTCGGTTGGCCTGAGCGTTGCCATGCATCATGAGGGGTCCGAGATCAGTTGGCCGCGCGTGTCAGTGGGGTGCGAGTATTTCCAGCCGGTGCGGTTCGAGGACGAGCTGGATTTGCGGCTGCGCATCGTGAAGATCGGCGAGAAGTCGCTGAGCATGGAAGTGGACTTTATGAAGGGCGATCAGCGCGTGGCGCTGGGCAAGGCGACCAGCGTCTGCTGCAATGTGAGTGGGGGGAAGATGCGGTCGATCCCGATCCCCCCATCCATCCGCGAGAAGCTGGCGGAGGTTGCGCCATGAAGCGAGCGGTGCCGATCGTCGTCATCCTGATGGTGCTGACGGTCGCGGCTCGCGCGCAGGCCGACGAGTGGCCCGCCTGGCGCGGCCCCCACGGCGATGGGCGATCGGACGAGGCCACCGCCCCGACGCGCTGGAGCGCGACCGAAAACGTTCACTGGAAAGTCCCCATCCCCGGCAAGGGCCACTCCTCGCCCATCGTCTTCGGCGATCGCGTCTTCCTCTCGACGGCGCTGGAGGCCGAGGAGAAGCGTTTGCTCCTGTGCCTCAATCGGCTCGACGGCAAGATCGTCTGGGAGCGCGAGGTGCTCAAGTCTCCTCCCGAGCAACTCCATAAGCGCAACAGCTTCGCCAGCGCCTCCCCCGTGACCGACGGCAGGCACGTGTGGATCCCGTTCCTCCAGCAGGCCGCTATCCAACTCACGTGCTACGACGTGGCCGGCAACCTCGCGTGGCGCGAGTCGCCGGGGACCTTCACGTCGCCGCACGGCTTCTGCTCGTCGCCGGTGCTGTACAGCGACCTGGTCATCCTCACCTGCGACCAGGATGCCCAGTCGTGGATCGTCGCCTACGACCGTCTCACCGGGAAAGAGCGCTGGCGGACCGATCGGCCGCACCGCTTGCGCTCATACTGCACGCCGATGGTCATCGACGTCGAGGGCAGGAAACAGCTCGTGCTCAGCGGCAGCAAGTGCGTCGCATCGTACGACCCCGACACCGGCAAGCAGATCTGGATGATGGACGGGCCGACCGAGCAGTTCGTCGCGTCGCTTGTTTACGCCGACGGCGTGCTGCTGGCGACGGGCGGCTACCCGCAACTGCACATCGTGGGCATCGATCCCCGCGGCCGGGGCAACGTGACCGACACGCACATCCTCTGGCGGACGCACAAGGGCGCCAGCTTCGTCCCGTCGCCGGTGGCGAGCGGCAATCACTTCTTCCTCGTCGCCGACAACGGCATCGCCAGTTGCTTCGAGGCCAAAACGGGCAACGTGATGTGGAAGGAACGGCTCGGCCGGCGCCACAGCGCCTCGGGGATCGCGGCGGGCGGGCACGTCTACTTCGTGGACGACGATGGCGAAACCTTCGTCGTCAAGGCGGGTCCCGAATACCAACTGGTGGCCCAAAACTCGCTCGGCGAGCCGTGCGCGGCGTCGCCGGCGGTGTCGGGCGGGCAGTTGTTCATTCGGACGGCGAGCCATTTGTACTGCATCGGGAAGCCGCCCTCGTCGTAAGCGGCATTCCGCAGCAGCGAGGGAATGCAGCGTCGCCCCGATTGGTTTGACGTTCCGGTGCGGGGTGGGGATAACGTCGGCGTCGCAGATCAACAGGATGGGAGAAAAATGCGAAGAGTGATGGTGATGGGTGCATGTTTGGCGCTGGCTGCAGCCGCGCGAAGCGCGGAGGCGGGCGTCGTTGCGGATTACCAGGACGATTTCAGTTACCCCGCCGCCTCGGTCGGCTGGACGTACCTCTGGAACGCCAACGGTGCGATCGGCACCGCGACGAACTACGTCTCGCTGGTCCCCGACGGCGCGTCCCCCGCGCGGTATGAGACGCAGAATCAAACGCCGGATGCATTTCCTGACGCCGCCCCTGGCGCATCCGCCTCGGCAACCTCAACCACGCTGGTTCCCGGTCAGGGCACCGCGCAGAATGCGCTCGAGCGCTACGTCATCGCCGCGTACACCATCAGCGCCGCCGACATTGCCGCGAACGGGAATCAACTCATCCTCGACGGCTACAGCTTCGCGGTGTCGGCGGGAAGCGCGGACGGCATCACGGCGCGCGTGTACAAGAACAACACGCTCCTCGTCGATCAGCCGCTCCCGCCCGGACTCGTCTTCAGCGTGGACACACCTGCGCCCAACGGAGGCCCGATCCCGCTCGGCCCGTTCGTGGCCGGTGACACGCTCTACGTCGCGATCGGTTCCAACGGCGTCGCCCCGTTGCCGCCGTTCGGGCCTGGCGGCACGGACATCGGCGACGTGCTGACCGTCGATTATTCGATCGTGCTGGTGCCCGAGCCGGCGAGCGTTGGGATCGTTGCGCTGGGCGCGTTGGGCGTGCTGAGTCGCCGACGTCGCGTCTGAGAAAAGCAGGATCGTGCGGCGACCCCTGCGTTTCCTTCATTGTCCCGGATACTGCTCCGGCAGCGACGCGGCGAACTCCGCGCCGAACCACTTCTGCGGGATCGCGGGGTGGATCTGGGCGAGGTACTCTTCTTTGTTCCGGTACGACTGCCCCTGCGCGTGGCCGTCCATGTAGCCGTAGCTGGCGTAATAAGTCCAGTCGCCCGGCTGGGTGTAGATGTTGCGGCTGCCGCGTGAGTGGTAGACGCTGGCGCGGTCGTGGAACAGCACGATGCGGCTCGCGTCCACGCGCGGTGTCGGAACAACGCGCGCGATGCGCAGCCCGCTCACGTTTCGCGACGCCCACTCCCGCAGCATGAACGTCGCGGCGATCGGCCCGCCGAGTGCTGCCTCGGCGAAGAACTCCTTGCCCGCCATGTAGTTGTAGTTCGGCAGGAACTGGCTCGCCGGCAGTGGGACCCCGAGGTGGCCGTTATACGGGTCGGGACCCTCCAGGATGTACGACCCATCGGGTGCACTCGGGCAGCGCCACATTCGCCCCTCGTTCTTGAGGTACTTGTCGAGCAACCCGCCGATGCTCGGGAGAACGTACCGCTCCGGCGCATACGGCGTCCACGGCGGCAGCAGCCGGCGGCGCGGACAGACGGGGCTCTCCAGCGGCGTATTGGCGCTCGTCGCCTCCGGGAGCGTCTGCTGGTTCTCCGCCGCGTAAATGAGGGTCACCGCCACCAGCTGCCGCACGTTACTGAGACACGCCACTCGTCGCGCCGACTCCCGCGCCTTGATCATCGCGGGCAGCAGCATCGCCAGCAGCAGCGCGATCAGGCCGATGACGATCAGGATCTCCACCAGTGTGATGCCGGCGGGACGGTGCGAGCGGGCTGGACAAGCTCGTGGCTTGGGCGTCTCGCCCGAGCGTTTCGGCGGAACCGCTCCGCGGGAGCGCTCGGGCGAGACGCCCAAGCCA
>JBAUGM010000210.1:0-17758 GCA_049679725.1 Tepidisphaeraceae bacterium | reverse complement strand
GTTGGCCAGCCCGCCGAAGTCGGTCTTGACCTCGCCGTCGGTGCTGAACGTCGTGTCCTGCGACCCGTCCGTGTTGTAGCGGCCGAGGATCAGGTCGCCGCCGCCCGAGCCGACGATGACGATCTTGCCGTCCGGCTGGACCGTCACGTCGTGCGCCTTGTCGGTCGAGGTGCCGTAGTCGGTCGTCTCGATCCCGTCGCCGTCGAACGTCGTGTCCAGCGAGCCGTTGGGATTCAGGCGGATCACCGTGACGTTGTTGCCGCTCAACGCGGCCAAGCCGGGGATGTATCCGAAGATCGGCGGCGCACCGCTCGTGGAGATCCGCCTCGGCAAGGGCGTCGTCATCGCCAGTGAGATGCGGCTGTCGGCAAGGGACAGAGATCCGATCGCCGAGCGGCTGCTGGCTAACATCGTGAACTACCTCAGCGTCGAGGCATCGGTCGGCCCGTGAGCGTGTTCCGAGATCCGGAGGTACGCGCGATGGCCGGAGATGCTCGATCTCGCGCGGGCGGAAATGAGAAAGCCCTTCGACGTGCTCGCCGAAGGGCTTGAAGTCTCATTCAGTCGGGGCGACAGGACACCAATTGAACTTTTCGTTGCGGGCGTGTCGAGCCTATGTCCAATAATGCTTCAGCGAGCGTGTGGCGATCTCGTGCGGTGGCGCGCACCAGCCAGATAAAGCGTCCAGCGCGAGCTGATACCCCGGGTGGGTGCCCGGAGAAGTTGAGCGTCTCGTAGCTGTCGCTCCCGGCTGTGGCGTAGGTGGTGTCCAGCGAGCCGTCGGCAGAGTTCATCCTATCAAAGGTGGATGTCACCTGTCCCGTTTAATTCTCCGCGGCATGTCGGGGCCTCATCGCCGCAACTTGGTCGAACTCCTCGGCGGTGGCGGGTGCAACCAACTGCACGGGATTCCCGGCTTCGTTTCTGAATTCGGCGATGAGCAGACGAGGTCCGAAGTTAAGCGTCACGCCGTTGGCCCTAACGATCACGCCTGGCGCATGTGGCGAGAAACCGAATCTCCATTTCGCTTCTTTAGCCGCGACGATCTGACGAATTCTCTGGGACTCTGCGGAATCTGCTGCCAATGCGCGTTTCACGTAAAGGGCGTAATCCTTATAGAACTCCATCTCCATGGTGCCATGGAGCGTCTTGCGTGTGATCTCGCGTCCGCACCGTGTCGCGCCGCATCCCGACATGCCCACCAACATCGATATGCCAAAAAGAGTTGCGCAAGAAAGTTTTCGAATGCTCTCGGCCATTCTAATCCCCCTCGCAACAGGAGTCGCTTCTTGTGCCTTCCACGAATGTTTTCGCTTGTTGGAAGAGCTCTTGGGAATACTGCCGACAGGTCTCGAACGGGAGACAATAACTGTCGCGCTTGCCTAGCTGTGCTTGCATATATGCGGCAATCTCACGATCCTGGCAGCAGTTGCTCTTAATGGTGTCGGCCGTATGGGTCGGGTCGGCCGTATCCTGATACACCACTCCCCGGGGCTTCGCACGTGGATTGCCATTATCGACGCCAAAAGAGATCGAATAGGTGCCGGTCTTGTTGCAGTTCTCGTCGTAGGTATCCACCGTGACACGCCGATGCTGACCTGAAGCGGCCCCCGTTCCCTCAAGCCGCACATCCATTCCCGTGGAATCTGTGTATCGAGTTGGGCTGCTCAACTGATACTGATACGCATTCATGCCGTTCACAAACGGCCCCTCCGGATGCCGGTCCTGCTGCCCCCATCGCGCCAGCGTCGGCGTGTACTCGCGACCGTTGCCACCGTTGTTGAAGTGGTATAGTCCGCTGTCGTAGTCGAACCGTCCGCCCTGGTGCAGGTACGCCCACGCCAGGTCGCTCCCGCCGTCGGCGTCGGCCGCGAAGTTCGCGTCGAGCACCGTCGCCTGCCCGTACGGGTCGTACTGGAACCGCTCCAGCACCGTCGCGTCGGACGAGGCGGCTACGGCGGTCACGTTGAAGTTCGCGTCCTGCACCGCGTAGTGCCGCACGTCCGTGCTGCCCCCCGTCGTCTCCGCGTGCAGCCGGGCGACGGCGAACTCGCTGTTCGTCGTCCCCGTTCGGCCAGCGATCACGATCTTGCCGTCTGTTGTTCGGATCGCCCGTCCCGGTTGCATCTGCCGTTCCCGTTGCACCGCCGCCGACAATGGCATAGGGCAGTTCGGCGATACTCCAACCGTTTCCGTTCAAGCTCGAATTGTTGAGTCCCGTCCACGTGCGCGTGTGGCCCCACGAGAACCCGAACCCGTCTGAGGACAGGTCTGACGAACTGACCAAGGGGTGGCCGTCGAAGTGCCTGACGGGTTCCCCGGTTGCCGACGATGGCGTCGCGCCATCGTTGCGATCGGGAGCCGGGGTAGGTGCCGGACATCCGCAGTCGTCACTGCAAGGTGCGGGCGGTGGCGGCGTCTCGTCGCCGGAATCGCCAGTGTAGAAGCCAAACAACGTGCGGCCCTCCAGCGCCTCGACCGCGAACGCCACCGCGCGAGAAACGCGTCTGCGACGTTCGGCAGAATCGGATTGGGACTTCATCAACTTCTGGGTCTTCGAGCGCGACGACGTTGCGGACGGATTGCAGCACGACATCACGTATCCTCCCTGTTGGCCAGCGCGAAACGCGAAGCGTTGCGGTGGCGTTGGCGCACTGGACGGCGCGGCGGCCGTTCAAATTCGAGTTCGGAGATGGAGCGATGAAAACCTGCGCGAGCGATGGCGCGGGTTTACGAAGGAGAGGGCCTGATTCGGCTGGCGAGTAATTGACGTGCGTAAAGACTTGGCTGGCTGAAGTCCTGTCGGGTGATCTGGCGCGATCTAGCGGTCATCCTGACCTCCCCAGAAAAAAGTGCCACGCGGAACCTAACCCATCAAGTCGCGCAGGCAAGCGCAGAAAATAAATTTAATCCCTCTCGCGCGACCGTGCGCGCATCGCGCGGGTCGTCGCGCGCTGCCGTCGTTCGCTGCGCGCGCAATCATGATGGCGCGCGCTTCGCGTTCTGCGCACGCGGGAACCTGCGCGGCGCGCGCGATGCGCATCAGAGTGGACGCGCAACTGTTGCGCATGGTCGCGACGCACGGCACGTTGGCGCGCTAAACCGGCCATGCGCGCGGCGCGCTGCCGCGCGTGGCTTAAGTGAGCGCGTCAGCCGTCCGATGATCTGCTTAGCGAGCCAGGCACACCCGGAACAGACAGGGTGCGTCATGGCTCGCGCAAGCAGAACGGTCAACCCGCCGCTCCCCGACCCCTCCCGATCGACCCGAGTTGGGAAGCTGTCCACCGCGGGCGGGACGAACTGGGAGAGCAGGCTTTGAAAGTGTTTGAACTCTCGCAAGCCTTGCAGGAGCGTTGGCTTACCGCCGACTGCGCCGCCAAGCGTCACATCCTCGATTTGCTCTGTTCGAACTTCACGCTGGACGGCGCAAGTCTCGTGTGCGAAACGAGAAAGCCCTTCGACGTGCTCGCCGAAGGGCTCGAAGTCTCGTCAAGTCGGGGTGACAGGATTTGAACCTGCGACCTCCTGGTCCCGAACCAGGCGCTCTACCAAGCTGAGCCACACCCCGAATGTCATGCGCGGCAGACCCGTTAGTGTAGCAGTCGCACCCCGGGTTTCAAGTTCATCATGCCCGCTTGGCGGCAAGTTGCTGGACAAACGCCGCGTGCTCGGGCGAACTCAAACCGAGCTGCAGAACCTTGACCGCTTCCGCAAAGTCGTTCGAGAGAAGGTGCTGGACGGAGAGCCAGAACTCGGGGAAAACCTCGCTCTTGAACGTGCCGTTCGCGTGGGGCGCCAGCGGCTCGTACCGCGTGTCGCGCAAGACGAAGTAATCGATTGCGCCGTCCGTCGTCCGTCGTCCGCCAGACGACGTATTCCTTGACGCCGTTTCGGCGATAGACCGTGAGCTTCTCGTGAAGGTCAAGGCTGACGCTGCTCGACGCAACTTCGCCGATCAACTCGGGTGCGCCCACGAGGTAGCGCTTCTCGTCGATCCGCGCTTGCCCTCCGAGTTCGGGCGGGAGGAACAAGCATCCGTCCCGGTTGGGGCATGTTGTTGAGATCGAGCTTCGGGCATGCGCGAGCCATTGTAGACGGCGAGCTACCCCTCCACCACGCTCTTCTCGATCGGCTCGACGGTGACGCCCTTGGAGCGGAGGAACTGGATCGCCCCCTCCACGTCGCGCTCGTCGCCGGTGAGGAGCACGGCCATGATGCCGATCTCGTTCTGCACACTGGCCTGGCGGATGTCGAAGGAGACGTTGGGGTAGGTCCGGCTCATCTGCCAGATGATCGGCTGCTCGACCTGGGTGCGCGTCGGGAAGGTGAACCAGCAGCGCTTGCTGTAGGGTGCGTCGGACATAGGAAAACGCCGCACAAGTGCGGCGGCTAAATGAGTCAGACACCGCCCGCGATCGCGGGGACGATGCTGATCTCGTCGCCATCTTTCACCGGCGTGTCGAGGTTCTTCAGGAAACGGATGTCTTCGTCGTTCACGTAGACGTTGACGAAACGGTTGAGCTGGTTGGGGCCCTTGAACAGGCGGGTCTCGATGCCGCTGGCCTTGTCCTTGAGGCTATTGAGCACTTCGCCGACGCTCGCGCCGGGGGCCTCGACGACGTCGGCGCCATTCGTGTAGCTGCGCAGCGGGGACGGGATTCTGACTTTGACGCTCATGATGGTCCTATTTGTAGGCTCGACGCGCAGAACGTGCAACAGCGAAGAGGGGTTCCGGACGGACCAGCTCGCTCGACGGTCCAATCCCCGGGCTCCGCGCTGCGCGCTACGCCCCGGGGCGTAGCGCAGCGAAGTCCCGGGGATCTGCGAATCTAACGCTCTTCCTTCAGCTTCAGCGGCGTCGGCAGATTCCTGATCTTATCGTCGAGGAACTCCCGCAACTCCTCGATCTGCGCGATCCCCGCCAGCGACTCCTGGCTCTTGGACCACTGCAGCTTGCCGGACGACTTGCTGAAGTAAACCTTGCTGTAGAAATCCTGGCCCTTCTTCTTCTGGAGCTGGGCGACCGCGCGGGACATCGACCGCATCTGTTCCACCTGCGGTGGCGGCGCGGTCCCCGCGGCCCACTCCGAGGCGGCCTTGCAGACGGCGCGCGTGTGCTCGCCGGCGTCGGCGCCGGCGTTGATGCGCGCGATCGCGTCCTCGAACCCCGCGGCAACCATGTCGTAGCCCGGTGGGAGCCTTTTGAACAGCGCATCCCGGTACTTGAGGATGTAGAGGTTGTCCCGCTCGACCGCGGCGACGCGCTGCGCGAACTGCTCGGTCACCCGCTCCTCGTCGTCCTCCTTCGCGTTGCGCACGAGGCGCTCGAGCTCATCGCGGTCGTCCTTGTCCATCCCCGGCCGCGGCAGCGGCGCGGGCGCGGCACGGTACGCCTGGAGCAGTTCGGCGGCCATCTTCGGATCGAGCGCGCTCGGCAGGCCGGAGAGGAGCTGCCACTTCACGTACGCCGCGACGCGCGGATCGCCACCCGACGACCGCCGCAGCGCCGCGACAACCGCCTGGGCCGGCAGGTCGGCGGCGGGATGCTGCTGAAAGTAGTCGCTCTGCTCACGCGGCGCGTCCGCGCCGGCTCGCAGCGCCGGCTCGATCTCCTTCGACAGCATGGTGATGGCGGATTGCAGAACGCGCTGCGCATCCGCCGCGCCGGCGCGACGGGCGGCGGATGAGGCGGTTGTCGTCGCGGTGGTCGGCGCCGCCGAGGACGCGCTGAGCGGCAGCAGCATCAGTGTCAATCCGATCGTGGCAATGGGGAATAATCGCATGCTCTCTCAACTGCCGGAGCACTCGATTATATCGAGACGATCGGAAAGACGCGAAGAGCGCCGGGCGAATCTCGCTCGGCGCTCTTCGATTGATTCAGGATGGAAGCTCGCTCATCGACGCCGCGGACGGCGCACGGCAAGCAAGCCACCCATCAGCGCCAGCCCGATCGACGCGGGCTCGGGAACCGTAACGACACCCGGCGTCGCGGTACCGGTGGTGCGGACGACCCAATCTGACACGGTATTGGTATCTTGATTGGCGGGAACGCGCTCGTAGGACTGGTTGGCGGTGAGGGCCACTGCTCCAGTGTAAAACGTCGTGACCGTGCCGTGGTTGCCGCCATCGATGAACGTGAACGTGGTGGAATCGCTTTCGGGGGTCAGGATTCCGACGTCGTCGCCACCGTTCGCGATCGCGAGGCTGGCATTTGCGACACCCCAGCCGGGCTTTTGCGTCAAGTTCGGGACCGTCGGGTCGTCACCGGGAAAGTTCGTACTGGTGCTGTTCTGGAATTCGAAATTCGGATTGAAGCCGTAGAACGCGGCGAACCCTTCGGCGTCTGCGGCGATAACCCAAACACCCCCCGCGGCAATGATGGATCCCGCCGGGAAAACACCCATGGCTTCACCGGTTGAGGTGCTTGCCGGATTGGTGCCATCGCCCGCCGCGTAGCCGCTCAGATCGACTGGCGTCGCGCCCGAGTTGTAGATCTCGAACCACTCACGGTCGATGTCCGTTCCGCTCGGATCCGGCAAGAACTCAGTGACCAGAACGGCAGCTGATGCGGAGCTAGCGCCGAAGAGCGCAGCACCGATCGCCAGAGAAAACATTGCCTTCAAGCCCAATTCTCCAAGACGCATCAGACCCTCCAAAAAGATGGGGGACGTTAGATCACGTCCGCATCTCCAAATGACCACCGACGTGTGAAGATCTCGTCAATTTCGCCGGCGCGCCACGCCCCACGTGACCAAAAAAAGAAGCTCCGCGGTGATAACCGCGGAGCCGTTCTCTTGTTCTCTGGCTCGCCGGATATGTCAGGCCCTTGCGGGCACGCATACGCCGATATGTGTTTGATCGCGGGGAAGCTTACATCAAGCCTCGACGATGTCAATCAAATTCGGGCCCCTTCAAACCGCCGCCCCCGCGAGCGACCGCTCACGGGGCTGGGCGGGCGCTTCCGTCTTCGCCGCGGCGGCCTTGTTCTGCTCCAGCAGTTGATCGAATTCCGACAGCTTCGGGTCGATCACCACCGGGTACGGCAACTCATCGGCGACGACTTCCAGCGTCTTGAGTCCGTTGCCGGTAATGCTCACGACGATCGATTCGTTTTTCGGGATGCGACCCGATTGAATCAGCTTGATCGTCGCCGCCAGCGTCGTGCCGCCGGCCGGCTCGGTCCAGATGCCTTCGGTCTTCGCAAGCAGCTTGATCGCATCGACGATCTCGCGATCGGTTGCGCTCTCGCCCCAGCCCTTTGAATCCTGCACGACCTTGTACGCGTAGTAGCCATCGGCGGGATTCCCGATCGCGATGCTCTTGGCGATCGTGTTCGGCTTCTGCGGCTCGATGATGTCGACGCCCTTGTGGATGGCGGTGACGACGGGGTTGCACCCCGCCGCCTGCGCGGAATAGATCCGCGGGCCATTGTCTTCGACGAGGCCGAGCTCGATGAACTCCTGGTAGGCCTTGTAGATCTTCGGCAGGATCGTCCCACCTGCGGTGGGCACCACGGTGTGCTGCGGCAAGCGCCACCCGAGCTGCTCGGCGATCTCAAAGCCGTACGTCTTGGCGCCTTCCGTGTAATACGGCCGCAGGTTCACGTTCACGATCGCCCAGCCGTACTTGTCGGCGATCTCCGTGCAGAGGCGGTTGACGTCGTCGTAGTTGCCGCGGATGCGGACCATCGTCGGGCCGAAGATCAGCGAGCCGAGCACCTTCCCCTGCTCCAGGTCGTGCGGGATCATCACGAAGCAGCGGAGGCCCGCCTGGGCCGCGTGGGCGGCGGTGGAGTTGGCGAGATTCCCCGTGCTCGCGCAGCCGACGGTGTCAAAGCCGAATTCGATCGCTTTGCTGATCGCGACGGAGACGACGCGCTCCTTGTACGAGTACGTCGGGTAGTTGCACGAGTCGTCCTTGATCCACAGTTCCGAGCAACCGAGCTCCTTCGCGAGACGATCGGCCCGCTTCAACGGCGTGAAGCCGGAATGGAACCCCGTCTTCGGCGTCTCGACCGGGAGCAGATCCTTGTACCGCCACAGGCTCTTGGGGCCCTTGGCGATCGACTCGCGCGTGACCTTGCCCTTCATCTTCGCGTAGTCGTACTCCACCTCGTACGGCCCGAAGCAGGCCTCGCACACGTGAACCGGCGAGACGGGGGCACGGTTGCCGCATTCCTTACATTTCAATCCAAGGACGTAGCTCATAGTGATCTCCCGTAGGGGCGAACCTTGTGTTCGCCCGCGTCAGGCGAAAGTGGGGCGAGCACGAGGTTCGCCCCTACGCACCAACAAAAGAGGCCCCTTCTCGTAAGAAGAGGCCTTTTCGTAGGTTACGTTAAGGTATCTTCTTATCTGCCCCGCATGCTCAGCGGGAAGGAGTTAGCACCTATCCGTTTCCGGACGGTTGCTGTGGCGTCGCAGGGCCCAACCCTCAGCCACTCTTGATAAGAGAAGTCTTCAGTTGTCGCGACGGATTCTAAAACCCCCGCGCGAACTGTCAAGAAAGATCCGAAAACGCGGTCCTGTGTAATCCGCGCAACCGTCTGACAAATGGGGTGGTTAGGACAATTATTGCGGCGCCGGAAGCGTTCGATCGATCGAACCAGCCACGGATCGCGCGCGGGCACGGCGCGCCATTCGTCAGCTCTTCGACAGGTCCTCGCACCTCAGCAGCACCGCGTCGAACATCGCGTTCGTCAGTCGGCCGGTGAACGTGTTCTGCTGGCTGACGTGGTAGGAGCCGACGAGATGCAACCTCGCGCAGAGCTCGACCGCCGCGCCATGCGCGAACTTCGGCTTGGGTGACGCGATGTCGCATCCGTTGCGCGATGCCAATGCGAGCGCCGCCTCCCATGCGATCCCGCCGAGCGCGAGGATGACGCGCTTGTGGCGCAGCAAGGTCCACTCGCGGTCGAGGAACGTCGCGCAGTTCGACACCTCGCTGGGCAGCGGCTTGTTGCCGGGCGGCGCGCAGCGGGCCGTCGCGCTGACGTAGCAGTCGCGCAGGGCGAGGCCATCGTCGCACCGCACGCTCGTCGGCTGATTCGCATAACCAACGCGGTGGAGTGCCGCGAAGAGAAAGTCCCCGCTACGGTCGCCCGTGAACACCCGGCCCGTCCGGTTCGCGCCGTGTGCCGCGGGCGCCAGGCCGAGGATCCAGAGCCGCGCATCGGGGTCCCCGAAGCCGGCGACGGGCTTGCCCCAGTAGTCCCAGTCTGCGAACGCTCGCCGTTTCTCGCGCGCGACGACGCCGCAATACTTCCGCAATCGGGGACATCTGGCGCAGCCGCCCACGTCGCTGTGCAGCCGCGTGAACGTGTCGCGGAGTGGCTTTCGGTTCGTCGCGCGCATCCCGATTTGTCACTTCCGCCGAAAGCCGAGGAACATGCCGAACACGCTCGAGGCGGAGCTCGGAACCAACGCCATCGCGCTGTCCTTCCATTCTTCCGCCTTCGTCGAAACCCAGCTCGTGCCGGATTTGAACCTCGACTCGGCCGCGTCCATGTCGACTCTCAGCACGTTGAAGTGCGAGAGCGTCCAGATGATCGCGATGCCCGCCAGCGTGACGAGCGCCATCACTTTCAGGAATGCGCGGAACGCCCAGCCGATAACAAATCCGCCGAGAAAGCCGATGCCGAGTCGCGAAGCCCACGGGGAGATGCGTTCGTAGAACGTTGGCGGCGGCGCGGGTTGTTCGGTGGAACTCGCGGCAGTCGGCGGCGCATCCCCCGCGGCGAACGCGCTGGATCGCGGGGCGCTGCTTCCCGTTGTCCGGCTGTCTTCCGGAGCGTTCACCGCCGCCGGTTCCGCTTGCGACCGCGCGATGCGGCTGATCGTTTGTCCGACCAGCCCGCCCACCGCGAGCACGCCCGCCAGCACGAGCACCTTCCGCTGCCACGACGGCATCTCGGCGACGTGACCGAAGAATTCCTTTACGGGAGCACGTTTCGGGGATGGGGTGGCGGTTTCGCTCATCGGTAAGGCATTCTATACCATCAGATCATTCTTACAGAGGTGACGATGAGAACGACGACGGCGACGACACGCACTTTGCGAATCCCCTCCAGGCACCACAACGGCCGGGCGACGCGCGCCCTGCCCGCGCGGATGCCGATGGGTCAGTTCCTCTTCGAGTACCTCCACCGCCGCGGCGTGCGCCACAGCTTTGGCGTGCCGGGCGATTTCGCGCTGCCGACCTTCGCGTGGCTCGAGAAATCGAAGATCCAGTCGATCACGATGACCCACGAGCCCGGCGCCGGCTTCGCCGCCGACGCGTATTCGCGCATCAACGGCATCGGGCTGGTCTGCGTGACTTACTGCGTCGGCGGGCTGAACGTCCTGAACGCGATCGCCGGCGCGTACGCGGAGAAGTCGCCCGTCGTCGTCGTGAGCGGCGCGCCGGGACGGGCCGATCGCGAGAAGGACCCGCTGCTGCACCACAAAGTCAAGACGTTCGAGACGCAGCGGCGCGTGTACGACGAGGTCACCGTCGCGTCGACCGTGCTCCTCGACGAGGAGCGCGCCGCCGCGGAGATCGTCCGCTGCGTGGAAGCCTGCCTCAAGCACAAGCGGCCGGTGTACATCGAGGTCCCGTACGACATGGTCGACCGGATGATCCCCACCTGTCCGATGCCGCGCGAAGCGAAGCGCGTGTCCGACCCGAACACGCTGGCAGCCTCGCTCGACGAGACCCGCGAGATGATCGCGGGGGCGAAGAAGCCGGTCATCCTCGCCGGCGTCGAGCTGCACCGCTTCCACGTCACCGACCTGGCCATCAAGCTCGCCGAGAAGCTGAATATCCCCATCGCGGCGGACCTCCTGTCCAAGAGCGCCGTCCGCGAGAACCATCCGCTCTATCTCGGCGTGTACGGCGGCGCGATGAGCAGCGACGCGCAGGTCCGCGCGTACGTCGAGTCGTCCGACTGCGTCCTGATGCTCGGCACGTTCATCACCGACATGAGCATGGGCATCTACACCGCCAGGCTCAACCGCCGGCGGACGATCCTGGCGACGACGGAATCGGTCAAGGTCGGGTTTCACAGCTACGAGGATGTCGAGTTCGAGGATTTTCTCCGCGGCCTGGTGAAGTCGAGCCTGAAGCCGAAGAAGTTCAAGCACCCCAACCCGCACGCCGACCCCAAGCCGCTCGTGAAGAGCGAGCTGACCGACCCGCTCAACATGGCGGAGGTGATGCGGATCGTCGGGCTGCACCTGGACGAGCACTACTGCGTGATCAGCGACGTCGGCGACGCCGTCTTCGGCGCCGCCGGCATCCGCACGGCGCGGCGCGCGGAGTTCATCGCGCCGGCGTACTACCTGTCGATGGGCTTCGCCGTCCCCGCCGCCGTCGGCGTCGCGGTCAGCCAGGCGCACCTCCGCCCGATCGTCCTCGTCGGCGACGGCGCATTCCAGATGACCGGGACCGAGCTCTCCACCGCCGCGCGGCTCGGATTGAAGCCGATCGTCCTGATCCTGAACAACGAGGGATACGGCACGATGCGGCGGATCCGCGACGGTTCTTTCAACGTCATCAGCCAGTGGAACTACGGCAAGATCTGCGAACTCATCGGCGGCGGCGAAGCGACCATCGCCGCGACGAAGGGCCAGCTCGACGGCGCCATTCGCAGCGCGATCGGGTCGAAGACGCTGAGGGTCATCGACGTCCGCATCCCCCGCGACGACATGAGCCCACAACTCACGAGCATGAGTGCGGAGATGTCGAAGTTGCGGTCCTCACGAAAGTGATTGGCTGGTTCCCTCTCCCCGTACCCGGGGAGAGGGTTAGGGAGAGGGGCCTGCGGCGGAGCAAGCCTCGTTCGCACATGACACCTGCGTCTGCGCTGCCCCCTCTCCCCAGCCCTCTCCCCGAGTACGAGGAGAGGGAGAAAGTCGTCACTCTTTCTCCCCCTCGAACGTGTACTTCAGCACCGTCCCGTCCGGTTTCGTCCACGTGATCTCGCCCTTGATCGCGCTTCCCGTCGCCGTGCCGGACCACTCCATCTTCCCGCCGGTCTTGCTCACGGGATTGGACTTGAACTGCGCCACAAGCCCGGCGCGGCTGTCCTCTTCGTAGTCGGCGGCGTCGAACTTGTGTTTCTTCTTCCACGTCTCGGAAACGAACTTGCTCCCCTTGAACGTGACCTTGTCCTCGATCTCCTTCTCGCCGGCTTTGCGCGCATCATCGTCGGGGGTGACCTTTATCTTCCACGTGCCCACGAGAGCATCGCGGGCGAAAGCCTGGATGGGCGCAGCGAGGAGCAGGACGATCGACGCGAGCAGGATCGTTTTGAGCGACATCAGTTGCCTCCCGTGGTAGTGGCGTCACCGCTTATCTTGAGCAATGCCGCGTACATTGCGAACACGCCGGGCCCCGTCCCGGCCGACAGGCGCCGTCGAACTTCCGCCACCGGCTTGCATCGCCCCAACGGCAGTTCGAGCACGATCTCGGCGTGGCCGTCGGGGCTGGGCGTGGTCTTCCATCGCCCGCCCCACTTGCGGCGGAGGGTTTCGCCGACGTACGCGCCCCACATCTTCGACGTCGTCCAGATCTCCTCGTCCATCGCCGCGCCCCTGATCGCCCTGGCGACGAACGACTTGGGCAGGTCCACGTGCATCACGTCGATGATCTTATCGACGCGCTCCAGGCTCTGCGCGGAGTAGTCCAGCTCCGATCGGAACCGGTCGCGCGCGTACTTCACCGCCTGCTCCGCGTTGGCCTGCATGACGCCCGAGATGGTCTGCGGCTGGGACATCGTCGACGTGGCGATCATTGTAACCGGACGACCGTTGCCCGCGCCAACCGACGCCGCTAGGCTCGCCGGCATGACCTTTCATCCCATCGCGTTCCTCGTCGCGTGCGCTGGTTTCTGCGTGCTCGCCTTGGCGCAGGCGACGCCCGCGCCGCCCGCCGACGCGCCCGTGAAGAAGCTGAAGGACGTCGTCATCTACCGCGATGACACGTTCTACAGCGCGTTCCCCTCGATCGTCCGCCGACCCGACGGCGAGCTGCTCGTCGGCTTCCGACGCGCGCCGGATGGGCGGAACTTCAGCGGCAGCGCGAAGGTCACGCACACGCATCCGGCTTCGCAGCTCGTCCTCGTCCGCTCGACCGACAACGGCGAATCGTGGACGAAGCAGCCGCAACTCATCTTCGCCCACCCGCGCGGCGGGCTACAGGACCCGTGCATGGTCCAGCTCGACGATCACTCCATCCTCTGCGCGAGCTACGGCTGGGCGCTGATCCCGGAGAAGGTCGGCCAGAATCTCAAGAACCCCTTCCGCCATGGCGACTTCGTCTTCATGGGCGGCACGATGTATCGCTCCGGCGACGGCGCGAAGTCGTGGACGGAAATCCTCCTCCCCCCGACGCGCGGCCAAGAGCGACTCGACCCCTTCAACCAGCCCGTCCCCGCCTACAACCGCGGCGCGATGTGCCAGGGAAAGGACGGCAGACTGTTCTGGGTCACCGCGATGGGCAACCCCGGCAACACGAACGTCACCGGCACGCACCTGCTCATCTCCGACGATCGCGGCCAAACGTGGAACTACGGTTGCCCCGTCGCCGTCGACGAGAAGGTCACGTTCAACGAAACGTCGATCTACGAGACACCGAAGGGCGACCTCGTCGCCTTCCTCCGCACCGCCAACCTCGACGACCACACCGCCGTCGCCCGCTCCACCGACGGCGGCAAGAGTTTCGCCAAGTGGGAAGACGCCGGCTTCAAGGGTCATCCGCACTACGCGCTACGGCTGCCGGACGACCGCGTCCTGCTCGTCTACGGCTACCGCCACAAGCCCTTCGGCATCCGCGCCCGCGTGCTCAACGCCGAGTGCACCGACTTCAAGACCGCCCCCGAGATCGTCCTCCGCGACGACGGGGGCGGCCACGACCTCGGCTACCCGTGGGCCACGATGCTCGATGGCGACCGCGCCCTCGTCGTCTATTACTTCAACGAGAAGGACGGCCCGCGCTACATCGCGGGCACGCTACTGGCGATCGAGCGGGGGAAGTGAACGGACAAGACGCGCTGGGTGGACGGGGTGTTGGCGCGGGAGAAAGGACTGTGGCGATGCCGTATCAGTACACCAACCGTCGGGGCGAGGTTTATTACGTTCACACGAAGCAGCGCGGCGGGAGAGTCGGTTACACCGCCTCCCGCAAGCCAGCCGGAAAGTCGATCGACCGCTTGCCCGAAGGGTACGAGATCTACGAGCGGCCGGAGAATGCCCAGGTGTTCGTCAGGAAGATCAAGGCGACGCGCATCTTGCCGATCGAACGGGAACTGATTGAGGCCTCAATCCGAGAACAGGCGGAGCTGGAATACTTCATCGTGGAGGTGGAGGCGGACAGTTTGGTCGTGTACCTCACGGACACGGACCCCGATGCCGCGATGGATTTGATCGGCCTGATCGCACCGATGACCCCGGATACGGCGCGGGAAATGAAGCAATACGCCATCGGCCGGGCGCGCTACGAGAAGATGATGCGTTTCGTCCTGACGGAAGAGCCGAATCGAAAGTTCGCCGCCGAACGCTGGTGCTTCCTGGGCGGGATCGACGACTGGTATTTCCTTGATGGCGATCAGCCGCTCTCGGTGCTGGCGGATAAATACGTCCGCCATCTCGGCCGGGAGAGTTTCTTCGATCTGATGTGAGGTTACATCAATGAGAAAGACGGCCCCCGCTACATCGGCGGGACGCTACAGTCTATCGAGCGGGGGAAGTGTGCGATCATCGCTTCGCTTCCTGGATTGCCGCTTCCCCTGCACGTGCCCGACGACGCCGAGCGCGATCGCCAGGGCGCCGACGACGATCCAGAAGATCGACACCCCACCCTCCGCGAACCGCCGGACCTCGAGCAGGATCAGCGCCGCCCCGGTGATCGCGACGATGAGCGGGCCGAATCGCATCGCAGATTCACTCCACCTCGCGCACGCGCACGCCGCCGTAACGCATGCGGTGCCACAGCGCCGCCAATCCGCGCCCGCGGAGGAACAGGACCACGCCCGCCGCTGCCAGCACGATCGGTTGAACGAGCGAGCCGAATCCGAGTTCCGGCACGATGCCGCCCGCGTTCCGAAACGCTTGATTCTCGGCGAACGTCGCGATCAGAGACGCCACGTCCGCGAGTGCCCACACGATCAGGATCACACCCAGGACGGAAAACGCGATCCCTTGAAAGTGCTCGTTGGCAGAGATCGACGGCGCCTCGTCCGCCGGCACACGCACGATGCGCGACACGACCCACTCCGCTTTCCACAACAGCACGATGCCGATCGCCACATCAACGGCGTGCGGCATGAGTCCCGCCAGCATGTACACCGTGCGCGATCCGAAACCGGAGAGGTACAGCGGCATCGTGACCACTGCCGAGATGACTCGGACGATCAGGTACAGGCCGATCAGCTTCACGCCAACCAGCGCTAACCCCGGCAGCGTGAGTGGCGTGTCACCCTCCCGATAGCTGACGGCTTCATCCGGCACGCCACGTTCTGTCATCTCACGCCTCCCGGTTACGCGACGGTCCGCGCGACGTGACCGCGTTGCTGAAGCTTGAGCAGATCGCGCGCGTCGACCGTCACAACCAAAAAGCGCGGCTTGCCCGCAGGATTGGCAAACTCAACCTCGTAGGCCGGCGCATCGTCGTACACGTAGACCACCACACCGGTGTCACCCGCCACGAAGGGCGTCTCAGGCAAGTCCCGCAGGACGACAACTGAATCATGTTCTCGAATCGTCTTGTCCATGGCTTCTCACCAGATAGCGATCCTCACTCGACATACGCCGTGATCAAGCGGGGCTCAGTCTTGCCGTTCTCGATCATCCACACACTAAGAATGGTATACGCCCGGCGCGGACCGGTCATCTCAAATCGGATCTCGTACTTTGTCCCGTGAGGCGAAAGCGCTCCAAGCGCCGCTTCTTCGGTCGCTGCTGCTCGAAGCAGGGCTGCCCGAAGCACGTCCGCATCGTGAGGGCCGATTCCCAGCAGCCGTTTGAACAACTCAGCATGCCCAGACTGCGTCTCGTGCTGATCGTTGAGGAGGTAATCGAGCAACTTCTCATTCGAGACGATCGCGCGATCTCCGTTCGGCAGCTTCATGCGCGTTCACTCCCACTCAATCGTCGCCGGCGGCTTGGAGCTGATGTCGTAGACGACGCGGTTCACCCCCCTCACCTCGTTGATGATCCGGTTGCTCATCTCCGCCAGCACGTTGAACGGAATCCGCGCCCAGTCGGCGGTCATGAAGTCCTGGCTTTCGACGGCGCGGATGGCGATCACGCTGTCGTAGCTGCGCGCATCGCCCATCACGCCCACCGTGCCGATCGGGAGCAGCACGGCGAAGACCTGGGCGGTCTTGCGGTACAGGTTGTTGGCGGTCAGCTCTTCCAGCACGATCTCGTCGGCGTCACGCAGGATGCGCAGCCGCTCGGGCGTGATGTCGCCGATCACGCGCACCGCGAGTCCCGGGCCGGGGAACGGGTGACGCCAGACGATTGTTTCGGGCAGGCCGAGGACTTCGCCGACTTTGCGCACCTCGTCCTTGAACAAATCGCGCAGCGGCTCGACGAGCTCGAAGCCAAGTTCTTCGGGCAACCCGCCGACGTTGTGGTGCAGCTTGATGTTCGCCGACGTCCCGGCGTAGCCGTGGCCGGACTCGATCACGTCCGGATACAACGTGCCCTGGGCGAGGAACTTCGCGCCCGCGATGTTCGCGGCCTCGCGCTTGAACGCGTCGATGAACTCCTTGCCTATTGCTTTGCGCTTCTGCTGGGGGTCGGTGACGCCCCTTAGCGACGACAGGAACTGCTGCGTCGCGTCGCTGGTGATCAGGTTGATCTTGAAGTGATCGCGGAAGGTCGATTCGACGAGCTCGCGCTCGTTCTTGCGCAGCAGGCCGTTGTCGACGAAGATGCAGACGAGCTGGTCGCCGATGGCCTTGTGCAGGAGGGCCGCGACGACGGAGGAGTCGACGCCGCCGGAGAGGCCGCAGATCACCTTACCGTCACCGACTTGCTGGCGAACATTGGCAACGGACTGCTCGATGAAGTTGCCCATCGTCCACGCGCCGCGGCACTTGCAGATCTCGTAGAGGAAGTTCTGGAAGACCTGCTCGCCGCGCGGCGTGTGCGTGACCTCGGGGTGGAACTGCACGCCGTAGAACGCGCGGGTCTTGTGACGGGCGGCGGCGTACGGGCACGTGGGCGTCGTCGCGAGCGCCAGAAAATCGCTCGGCAGGTCATGGACCTGGTCGCCGTGGCTCATCCAGACGGTGGTGTCTTCCGGCAAGCCGCGCACGAGCGGGTCGCTCGGCTGCGCGACGTGGAGCTTCGCCCGGCCGTACTCCCGCGCCTTCGCCGGCTTCACCTGCCCGCCGAGGATCTGGGCGCCGATTTGCATGCCGTAGCAGATGCCGAGGATCGGCACGCCCAGGTCGAAAATGCGCGGATCGCACTTGGGCGCGCCCGGTTCGTACACGCTGCTCGGCCCGCCGGACAGGATGATGCCCTTGGGCTGGAGCTTCTTCAGTTCATCGATGGAGATGTCGGGCCGAACCAACTCGCTGTACACGCCCTTCTCGCGCACGCGGCGGGCGATGAGCTGGGCGTACTGCGACCCGAAATCGAGGATCGGAATGACTTCGTCGTGGACCATCGGGAATTGATACGGGCGAACGCGCCCGATGTAAAGGTACCTCGCGCGATCGCACCTCAGCACAAGCGGGAGGGCGAGGCTCCGCCCGAGCCGTCTTTGT
>JBAUGM010000209.1:0-13038 GCA_049679725.1 Tepidisphaeraceae bacterium | reverse complement strand
GCCCACCCGCGATTGTCGAGAACTTTGGCGGCATCGAAAACCCAATGAGCGGGGAACTCATCACGCACCTGTTGCGCGACAGCATTGAGATCAAAAAAGCGATCACCATGCTCACTTTCCAAGTCGTAAAGCCGCACAAGTAGCAGGTCTACGAATTCTGAAAACCTTAGCTTGGTTTGCTCCATAAACGACTCCTTAGCTTAGGATCTCAATTCAACTCGCATCGGGTCCGTTTTCTCGGTGAACGAAACCTCGTTAAAGGCCGCGAAAACGCCGCGACGTCCCAACAACGGCATGCCGAACTGAGACAGAAGCTGATCGTCCAGGAATATTACGTCAATTCTCAGGCGGTGTCGCTTGATCTCAATGAAGACGCCTTTCAAAAGGTATCCGATGGCTCCGGGTCCCACGAAGCGACACAACACCGGCTGGGCTCGCGTTAAATCGAGACCCGCGTCCTTGGCGGCGGAAGCAGGAAAGAAGGGATGAGTCGCGCCGCTGTCAATTAAAACCTGAAATGGCACCCGCGTCGTCCGGCCGAGTAGGACAACGGTGCAAATTGGGCGCAGATCGAGAGTGCCGTCCTCATCCCGATGAAGCTGGTATGGCAAGTTGATCAGCATTCCGCCGGGCCGTTAGAACAGCTTCATCGCCGGCCCAAGGTCGCTGCGGCCCATGAGGAAGGCGTCGACGCCGCGCGCTGCCTGGCGGCCTTCGCTGATGGCCCAGACGACGAGCGACTGGCCACGGCGGATGTCGCCGGCGGCGAACACGCCGGGGACGCTGGTCATGTAGTTCTCGTCGGCGATCACGTTGCCGCGACCGTCGAGCTTCAGCTTGAGCTGGCCGACGGGGCCGTCCTGTTCGGGGCCGACGAAGCCGAGGGCGAGGAAGCACAGGTCGCAGTCGAGCTCGAACTCGCTGCCGGGGACTTCCTTGAACTTCGTCGGGCGGCCCGTGGCGTCCTTCTCCCACTCCAACCGGATGCCGTGGAGTTTCTTGACGGTCCCCCCATTTGCTCCGCCGCCGTCGCCGGAGAAGGCTTTGGTGTTGATCGAGAAGTCGCGGATGTCCGGTGTGAGAACGGCTTCCGCCTCCTCGTGCGCGGAGCTCGTGCGGTAGATCATGGGCCACAGCGGCCACGGTGCCACGCCCTCGTCGCCGCGGGCGTTGCCGGGGCGCGGGAGCAGCTCGAACTGCTTGATCGACTTGGCGCCCTGGCGGAGGGCGGTGCCGAGGCAGTCGGCGCCGGTGTCGCCGCCGCCCAGGATGATCACGTGCTTGCCCTTGGCGTCGATTTGGTCGGCGACGACGTCGCCGCAGTTCACCTTGTTCTGCTGGGGGAGGTAGTCCATCGCGAGATGGACGCCGTTCAACTCGCGGCCGGGGACGGGGAGGTCGCGGGCCTTGGTCGCGCCCTGGCAGAGGACGATCGCGTCGAAATCGCGCTTGAGGTCATCGACCTTCACGTTCTGGCCGACGTTGGCGTTCGTGACGAAGGTGATGCCCTCTTCCTTCATCAGGTTCACGCGGCGGTCGACGAAGCGTTTTTCGAGCTTGAAGTTCGGGATCCCGTACATCAGCAACCCGCCGATGCGGTCGGCGCGCTCGAAGACGGTGACGAGATGCCCGGCCTTGTTCAGCTGCGCCGCGGCTGCCAGACCTGCGGGGCCGGAGCCGATCACGGCGACGGTCTTGCCCGTGCGGACTTCCGGCGGCTGCGGCTTCACCCAGCCGTTGTCCCAGGCGTGGTCGATGATCGAGTTCTCGATGTTCTTGATCGTGACCGGCTTCTCGTTGATCCCCAGCACGCATGCCTCCTCGCACGGGGCGGGGCAGATACGGCCGGTGAACTCGGGGAAGTTGTTGGTCTTGTGCAGCATGTCGATGGCGTCGCGCCACCGGTTCCTGTAAACGAGATCGTTCCACTCCGGGATGATGTTGCCCAGCGGGCAGCCCGTCGGCCCGTGGCAGAACGGGATGCCGCAATCCATGCAGCGCGCGCCCTGCGCGCGGAGCTTGTCATTGGGCAGCGGGTTGTAGATCTCGTTCCAGTCGAGGATGCGCAGCTCCACCGGCCGACGCTTGGGCATCTCGCGGGGAATCTCTTTGAAACCGGTCGGCTTACCCATCGAACAATCCTCTCAATGCCCTGATGTCAAAATGTGGTACGGCACGAAATGGCGTCACGACACGGATGTAGAACGCACACAAAGCGATGGCAGCAATCGCGTAAGCGATGAGCCGTCCACGATCTGGCATCGATACTTCACGCCGCATCAGGGAACAGTTCGGCGATGCGCAGCGCGAAGCCGGGCAGCACGTCGCCGCCATCTACCGTTTCGTGCTCGCTGAGAACGCGATCCGGATTCTCGGTCGCACCGGTGAATACGGCGAGCGTCTTCCTGGGCGGGTCGATGATCCACGCGAGCCGGGTGCCCGACTCGAAGTATTCCTTCAGCTTCCGGGCAATCTCGGGCTTCGTATTACTCTCGCTAAGCACTTCGACCGCCAAATCTGGCGAGAGCGATGGAATTGCCGGATGTGGTTTCGGCAGCGCGGCGATGCGCGCGGCGACGATAAACGAGATGTCGGGCAGGCGCACGTTGCCGCGCTTCATGCGAAGCGTGGCATCTGCGCCCGCGACTGATCCTAGTTTGCGCGGCAAGACCCAAGTCATGATAAAGTGCGCCAGCCTGATGGCGATCTCCGATTCGTCGTAGCCCATGCCTTTCTCCACCAGCGTGCCATCAACGAGTTCGACGAGACGATCACCGGCTTCGACAAACCAGAGGAGATCCTGCTCCGTCGCCGTGCCCGGCGGCGGGTCCATGACGATTCGCTCCAGCGGCACATCGCCCAGCGCGTGCCACCACTCGGCGCCATTTTCGAACTTGGCGACCAGGGACGGATGCGAGGATGGGACGGCCGCGGCAGTCATCAGATCAAGTATATCCGAGTTTGACACTAGAAGGCGGCACCTTAGCGAGCCGACAGTTGCCGCGCGCGTTCTTCGATCTCCGCCTGGTGTTCGAGCACGCGGCGGTAGTCGGTTGGCATCACCTTCACGAACCAGCGGAGTTCCTTCTCGAAGTCGTCCAGCACGGCCTTGGCGACGGTGCTGCCGGTGAACTTCACGTGGTTCTCGAGCAGTCGCTGGATGGTGGCGATGTCGTCGGGACTGTCGGCCTTCTCCAGTTCGACCATCTCGAGGTTGCACTTATCTTTGAACTGCCCGTCGTCGTCGTAGACGTACGCGATGCCGCCGCTCATGCCGGCGGCGAAGTTGCGGCCGGTCTTGCCGAGGACGATCACGCGGCCACCGGTCATGTACTCGCAGCCGTGGTCGCCGACGCCTTCGACGACGGCGTGGACGCCGGAGTTGCGGACGCAGAACCGCTCGCCGACGACGCCGCGGAGGTAGACCTCGCCACAGATCGCGCCGTAGCAAATCACGTTGCCGGCGATGATGTTCTCTTCGGCCTTGAACGTCGCGACCTTCGGCGGGTACGCGATGATGCGCCCGCCGGAGAGTCCCTTGCCGAGGTAGTCGTTGGCGTCGCCTTCCAGCTCCAGCGTGATCCCCTTGGCGAGGAAACACCCGAAGCTCTGGCCGGCGTTGCCGTTGAACTTGAAGTGAATCGTCTCATCGGGCAACCCCGCGTGGCCGTACTTCAGCGCGACCTTGCCGGAGAGCGTCGTGCCGACGGTGCGGTTGACGTTCTCGATGGGCAACTCGCCCGTGACCCGCTCGCCCTTCTCCAGCGCGGGCTGGGCCATTTTGATGAGCTTGGTGAAGTCGAGGCTCTTCTCGAGCTCGTGGTCCTGCGCCATGACGCGACGGACGGCGACTTCCTTCTGCTTCGACGAGCCCGCCCCCATCCCCACCGCTGCGCCGTCGTTCTTGCCGATCGCGTCGGGGCCGGCGGGAGCGGGTGTGAATCCGATCGGCTGCTGGAGGATGACCGACAGGTCGACGTGCCGCGCCTTCCAGTGGTCGGAGACGTCGGCGAACTCCAGGCAGTGCACCTGGCCGACCATCTCGTCCATCGTGCGGAAGCCCAGCTCGGCCATGATCTCGCGGACTTCCTCGGCGATGAAGAAGAAGAAGTTGATCACGTGCTCAGGTCTACCGGTGAACTTCTTGCGCAGGTCCGGGTCCTGCGTCGCGATGCCGACGGGGCAGGTGTTCAGGTGACACACGCGCATCATGATGCAGCCGGAAGCGATGAGCGGCGCCGTCGCGAAGCCGAACTCCTCGGCCCCGAGCAGCGCGGCGACGGCGACGTCGCGGCCGGTCTTGAGCTGGCCATCCGTCTGCACCGTCACGCGGCCGCGCAGGTCGTTCATGACGAGGATCTGCTGCGTCTCGGCGAGGCCCATCTCCCACGGGATGCCGGCGTACTTGATCGACGTCAGCGGGCTGTTGCCGGTGCCGCCCGAGTCACCGCTGATGAGGATGTGATCCGCCTTGGCCTTGGCCACGCCCGCGGCGACGGTGCCGACGCCAACCTCGCTGACGAGCTTCACGCTCACGCGCGAGTCGGGGTTGACGTTCTTCAGGTCATGGATGAGCTGCGCCAAATCCTCGATCGAGTAGATGTCGTGGTGCGGCGGCGGCGAGATCAGCCCGACGCCCGGCGTGGAGTGCCGGATCTTGCCGATGTACTCGTCGACCTTCGTGCCGCTGAGTGCGCCACCTTCACCCGGCTTGGCGCCCTGGGCCATCTTGATCTGGAGCTCGTTGGCGTTGACGAGGTACTCCGTCGTGACGCCGAACCGGGCGCTGGCGACCTGCTTGATCGCGCTGCGGCGGAGGATGGGCGTGCCGTCTTCCCATTTCGCGTCGGCATCAGGCTTGAAGCGGCGCGGATCTTCGCCGCCCTCGCCGGTGTTGCTCTTCCCGCCGATCTTGTTCATCGCGATGGCGAGGTTCTCGTGCGCTTCGGTGCTGATCGACCCGAGCGACATCGCGCCCGTGCAGAACCGCTTGACGATCTCCTTCGCCGGCTCGACCTGGTCGAGCGGGATCGGCTCGCGAATGCCCTTCTTGAATTGCAGCAGCCCGCGGAGCGTGCAGCGGGCGCGGCTCTCGTCGTTGACGAGCTTCGTGTAGTCCTTGAACGTCGCGATGCTGTTGATGCGCACCGCCTGCTGCATCTTGGCGACGCTGTCGGGGTTCCACATGTGGAACTCCCCATCCCGCCGCCACTGGTAGGCGCCGCCGCTATCGAGCACCTCCCCGTTCACGCGAATGGGCGGGTAGCCTTTGCGATGACGTTCGAGCGATTCGCGCGCGATCACGTCGAGGCCCACGCCCTTGATGCGCGAGGCCGTGCCCGTGAAGTAACGCTCGATCACTTCGCCGCCCAGGCCGATGGCTTCGAAGATCTGGGCGCCGCGGTAGCTCTGCACCGTGGAGATGCCCATCTTCGACGCGACTTTCAGGATCGCCTTGTTCGCGGCCTTGATGTAGTTCTTCTTCGCCTTCTCGTACGTGACGTCCGGCGGAAGCAGCCCTTCCTTCGCCAGGTCCGCCAGCGTCTCGAACGCCAGGTACGGGTTGATGGCGCCGGCGCCGTAACCGATGAGCAGGCAGAAGTGGTGCGACTCGCGCGCCTCGCCCGTCTCGATGACCAGGCCGCACTGCGTGCGCGTGCCTTCGCGGATGAGGTGATGGTGCACCGCGCTGGTCGCCAGGAGCGACGGGATCGGGGCCTTGTCGGCATCCACGCCGCGATCGGACAGGATGACGATCGACGCCCCGTCCTTCACCGCCGCCGCCGCTCTCGCAAGCAGCTCCTCCAGTGCTTCCTTCAGCCCCGCTTCGCCCTTGTCGACGTCGAAGAGCATCGGGATCGTGACGGAGCGCAAGTCTCCGGTCGAAACCTGGCGGAGCTTTTCCAGCTCGTTGTTGCTGATGACGGGGTACTTCAGCTTGATCAGGTGCGCGTGCTTGGGCGTCTCCTCGAGGAGGTTCCCCTCGCGGCCGAGGTACGTGTAGAGCGACGTGACCAGCTCCTCGCGGATCGCATCCAGCGGCGGGTTCGTCACCTGCGCGAAGAGCTGTTTGAAGTACGTGTAGAGCAGCTGCGGCTTCTCGCTCAGGCACGCCAGCGGCGTGTCCGTGCCCATCGAGCCGATCGCCTCCTGGCCCGTCAGGGCCATCGGCGCCATGATGATCTTCAGGTCCTCGACCGTGTATCCGAACGCGTGCTGGCGGACGAGCAGCGTCCTGTGGTCCGGCTGGTGGACGTTCTCGGCTTCCGGCAGGCTCTCGAGGTCGATCAGATTCTCTTCCAGCCACTTCTTCCACGGGCGCTTGTCGACCAGCCCGCGCTTGATCTCGGCGTCGTCGACGATGCGGCCCTGCTTGGTATCGACGAGGAAGATCTTGCCCGGCTGGAGGCGCCACTTCTTCGCGACGTTGGCGGGATCGACCGGCAGCGCGCCGACTTCGCTGGCCATGATGACCAGGTCGTCCTTCGTCACGTAGTAACGGCTCGGGCGCAGGCCGTTCCGGTCGAGGACTGCGCCGATGAGCTGTCCGTTGGTGAACGCGATGCTGGCCGGGCCGTCCCACGGCTCCATGAGGCAGGCGTGGTATTCATAGAACGCGCGGAGGTCCGCGTCCATCAGCGCGTTGTTCTGCCACGCCTCGGGGACCATCATCAGCACCGCGTGCGGGAGCGAGCGACCGGTGACGGTGAGGAACTGCATCGCGTTATCGAGCGTGGCCGAGTCGGAGCCCGATTCGGTCAGGATCGGGTACATCTTCTGCAGCTCGTCGCCGAAGCTTTCGCTTTGCAGCGACCCGTAGCGGGCGCGCATCCAGTTGCGATTGCCGCGCAGGGTGTTGATCTCGCCGTTGTGGGCGAGGTAGCGGTACGGGTGTGCGAGGCGCCAGCTCGGGAAGGTATTCGTGCTGAAGCGCGAGTGGACGATGGCCAGCGAGCTCTCGAAGGCCGGGTTCATCAGGTCGGGGTAGTAGTGCCGGACCTGGTGGGCCGTCAGCATGCCCTTGTAGATGAGCCGGTTCGTCGACAGCGCGCAGATGTAGAACCCTTCCTTGACCGCGTCGGAGTGCTCGCCGAACTCGATCTGGTTCTCGATGCGCTGGCGGACGAGGTACAGACGGCGTTCGAAGTCCTTGCGGTTGTAGAAGCTCGCGCCCATGCCGACGAAGACCTGGCGGATCTTCGGCTCGGTCTTCTTCGGCGTCGGGCCGACGTACTTGCGGTCCACGGGCACGTCACGCCAGGCGATGACGGTCATCCCGTACTCACGGACGGTCTTGTCGATGATCGATTCGCAGTGGTGCCGGCTGACCATGTCCTTGGGCAGGAACACGGTGGCGACGCCGTACAGCCCGTGGGGGGGCAGGGCGATGCCCTTCTTGTCCAGCTCGGCCCGGAAGAACGAATCGGGGATGCGGACGAGGATGCCCGCCCCGTCCCCGCTGTCCGGCTCACATCCGCACCCGCCGCGGTGATTCATCCGTTCCAGCATCTCTAACGCGTTGGAAACAATGGCGTTAGATGCTTTTCCCTTGATGTGGCAGACGAATCCGACGCCACAGGCGTCATGCTCGTACGCCGGGTCGTAAAGGCCCTGGGCGGGGGGAAGACCGATGATGTTGGATGCGGTGCTCATAACGGCTAAAAAAGGCGCGGGAAGTATAGGCTTTCCAGCGAGCAACGCAATAAAATTGGGGATAAGTACCGTTGGACCGCGCAGGGCGGCTGCATGATTTGGCGTCAAACGATCGCCAAAAATGCCTAATAAGTAATCAAACAGGGCGAGGGCGTTAAGAATTGCCTAGATCCCGCGCTCTTATATGATTTCGACATCCTCGACGATGGCGGCTTTGGACAAGCGCCGACTCGACCTCGATCGGAAGCGCGTCGAGCGATTCCAACAACTGCCGCTGCTCGGGCACGGAGATCCGTTTGCGACGGACAGAAACGCAGGACATCAGCGGCGGCCTTCCGAAATCATCTCCCGGATCTCTTTGGCAGACAGTCGAACTCCACGCTTCTGCAGCGTCGCACGAATGGCAGTGATGGTCTGCACAGCTCGCGCCACGCCCTCGTTCCGCTTGCCGGGAATGGGGACGAGCATCGCGACGGGATCGCCGTGCCGGGTAATGGTGATTCGCTCGCCGGACTCGACGCGATCGAGGAGTTGGCCGAGGCGATTCTTCGCGTCGAAGGCGGATACAGCACCGGACATGAAAATAGTCTAGCTTATCAATCCAGCTCAAGCATTCGGGAGCTCGTTTTCTCACCTGGCGTCAGCCCCATGCGAGGGACAGCTGCTCGCCGGCGATCGGGGCGCGGTCCAGGATGCCAAGCCAGCCGGAGGGCTCGAACTGATCGGCCACGGTCAGTCGTGGGCGGATGCGGGCGTCGCGCCCGAAGAGGTCGCGGAGGAGCTTGGGGCAGTTGCACTCCCGGCTGCGGTGGAGCAGGACGATGTGGGCCGGCAGGGGGCGGGCGGACCTTTCCATCCGGTCCAGAATCGTCCGGATCGCGTCAAACGCCTGCTGGTTCGAGAGGTGGCCCCGCCCGCCCGTGATCCGCTGCTGGAGGAACCTCGGCCGCCCGCTGGTCTGCTGCATCTGGGGGTCGTAGTTGCTCTCGATCGCGAGCACGTCGAGGTCGGCGAAGGCCTCGATCAGGTTGACCGGCACCCGCCCCAGGTCGGTCGCGTAGCCGATCCGACAACTGGATGAGTCGATGACGAACCCGTGCGACCCTTCCCGATCGTGCGCAAATCGCAACGGCCGAAGCCGCACGCCAGGCAGCACGTCGAAAGGCTCGCGGTCGAACGGGAAGATCAGCCGGGCGAAATCGTCAGCACGCTCGAGGTCCGCCCGTTGGATCATCTCGTCCACGCGCCCCAGGGCGCAGTGAACGCGGATGCCGTGCCTGATGATCGTGCTGACCCAACTCGCCCGGAAGTGGTCGGAATCGAGGTGCGTGAGGCAGATCGCCCTGACGTCGGCGAGGGTGACGCCGGTGCCCGCCAGTCGCTTCGCGGTGGTGCGCGGACCGATGCCGGCGTCAATCAGCATCCCGCCCGCGGGCGTGCGGATGACGGCGCAGTTTCCGGACGAACCGGAGGCGAGGATGCAGAGTTCGAGGGACATCCGTGTCCTAACGTACGACGATCGTCACTGCACGGCGAACGTCGCCGTCACATCTACGGAGAAACCGGGCACCAGTTCCGAAATCGCGATCGTCCCGGGACGGAATTCCCCGCGAAGCTGATACGCGCCGTTTTGAAGCGTCAGCACGGTGATGAGCGACTGTTGTGGGTCGACAATCCAGTACTCCGCGATACCCGCCGCCGCGTAGGCTTCACGCTTGGCGATGTAGTCGCGTTGACGATCCTGCTCGCTCTCGCTCACGACTTCCATGACCAAATCCGCGCCTTCCCAGAAACGATTCCCCATGCGCTGCCGGTGGGCGGCCGACATGAACACGACGTCGGGCTCGGCAAACTTGCCCGGTCGCAATCGCACGCGGAGCGGCGCGAACAGAACGCGCCCCAAATCCCCGGCGGCAGCGAAGGCGAGCAGCAGGTTGCTCAGGTACTGCACGATTGCCTGGTGCCTCATCGTGGGCATCGGAAGCACCTCGACGGAACCATCGGAAAGCTCGACCAGTTGATTCGTGCTCAGCGCGAGGTAGTCCTCGTCGTCCCATGACCCCTGGTCTGGAAAGAGGCGCGCAACGTCCCACGCGGGTTGAGAGTCCCGTTTGCCGCGTTGGGGGGTAACGGTTTGCTGAACCATCTGATGCCTCACTTCAAGCTGGGATTATAGCGGCTTGCGGGCCAGGTCGCGCCTTCACTTCTTCTTCGGCGCCGCCTTCTTCGTCGTCGGTTGTGCCGCTGGTTGCGTCGATGGCGTGAGATCGATCGCGAGCGCGTCGATCGGCCCTCCCGCGCGGCTCAGGCCCACCGCGTTGGCGATGTGGGACGATGACTCGATCGCCGCCGGATCCTCCGCGGCGGGGAGAAGGTTGATCGCGATGTACATCGGCATCGCCTTCGCGTGGCGGAACTTGAACCAGATGAGGTATTCGTCGCCGGGCTTGAAGTTGGCCGCGTCGAGCGCCTGGAGGACGAGGTCCTTCGACCCCGCCGGCGTGCGGTCGCCGAGGATGTCCTGCGGCTTGTAATACCAGTTGCGCCGGAAGCCGGTCATCCGGCCGGTCGTGGCGGGGATGATGTACCACTCGTAGCGCAGGTCGTTGCAGAGAAACGACCAGAGCATGTCGCGCCGCTCGCCCTGCGGCACGCGGAAGCGGAAGGCATCGACCTGCTTGCCGCGACGGTTCAGCGTCACCTTGTTCCAGACCGGCTGGCCCCGCTCGGTCGAGACGGTCAGGATCGGGAAGCGCGACGACACGGACTGCAGAATCTGATCGAACGCCGGGCCCGGCAGCGGCTGGCGATCCGCGGCGTCGAGCGCGGCGGTCAGCGCAGCATCCGAGATGGCGGGGGCGGTGGATGTCGTCGTCGCCGCCGCCGCCGCCGGTCGCGTCGCCGGATCGGCGGCGCGAACGAAAGGTGTCGTGAGTGCAACGATCAGTACCGCACTGCGAACCGTGAATGGCATACCGTAAGCCCTGTTCGGACGGCGCTACGATACCGCAGCGAGAATCGACTTGCGATCCAGATCGAGGTACGCGAGCACGTCGTCCGGTTCCCGGCCCGGGGTGGTGGACGGGTGCCCGCTGCCCGCGCTCGTCGTCATCTCGACGGAGAGCTTCCCAGTTCGATCGCTTTTCTATCGATGGCGTTTCTCAAGCTCATGGCATCCCTCCGTGAGTCGAACGCAAAATTGTAATGCCGATCACGCCTTGCGCGGGCGGGTTAAACCCCATCGACTGCGCTCAGGGCAACCCCTTCGACGAGCTCTGGGCAACCCCCTTGCCCTGCCCCCCGAGTGCGAGGATATTGCGACGCCTCATGACCACCACCGCCGCCCCTGTCGTCGCCTCGAAGAGCGAGTCGTTCCCCATCGACCTGACCGCGCTCAAGCCCCTGAAGCTCGACCCGAGCCGCCAGACGCTTACGGCCGAGCAGAAGTCGACCCTCCAGCACAACATCCAGCTTTGCCGGGATGCGATCGTCTTCTTCACCGCCGTGTCGGATGCCAAGGGCCTCACCGGGCACACCGGCGGCGCGTACGACACCGTGCCCGAGGTGAGCATCATTCGGGCGTTCATCGCCAACAGCGCCCCGATCGTCCCGATCTTCTTCGACGAGGCCGGCCACCGCGTCGCGACGCAGTACCTGCTGAGCGTGCTCGAAGGCGCGATGCCCGCTGAGATGCTTCTGCACTACCGCGAGTTCGACCGCAAGCTCCCCGGCCACCCCGAACTGGGCCTCACGCCCGGCGTGAAGTTCAGCTCCGGTCGGCTCGGGCACATCTGGGCGATGTGCAACGGCGTGGCGATGGCGCACCCGAACGAAGCGGTGTTCATGCTCGGCTCGGACGGCGCGCAGATGGAGGGCGACGACGCGGAAGCGGCCCGCCTCGCGGTCGCGCAGCAGCTCAACGTGAAGGTGATCGTCGACGACAACAACGTGACGATCTCCGGCCACCCGCGCCAGTACATGCCCGGTTACGACGTCGCCAGGACGCTGGCCGGTCACGGGCTGAGCGTGGAGGAGGTCGACGGCGAAGACATCGACAAGCTCTACGCCGCCCTCGCGACTGCTTTTACCGCGAAGGGGCCGTACGGCGTCGTCGTGAAGCGCAAGATGGCTCCCGGCATCGAGGGGCTCGAAGGCGAGCACCACGGCCACGACTCGATCAAGCTGAAGCTGGCCGTCCCGTATCTCGAACAGCGCGGGCACACGAAGGCCGTCGAGTTCCTCAAAGGCGTGAAGGGCGACAAGAGCCCGCTCACGTACAAAGGTTCCACCGGCGCCGGCAAGAACCGCGACGACTTCGGCAAGATCATCAACTCGATCCTCGACAAGATGACGCCGGAGCAGCGCCTCGCCAGCGTCCGCGTCTTCGACAACGACCTTGAGGGCTCGCAAGGGCTGCACCACATCCGCAAGGCGCACGCCGACGTGTATGTCGAGGGCGGCATCATGGAGCGCGGCAATTTTTCCGCCGCCGCGGGGTTCGGTTTTGACTCCGCAGGACAAGGGGCGGGCAACCCGAGGCGGCAGGGGATCTACTCGACGTTCTCCGCGTTCCTCGAAATGGTCGTCTCCGAGATCACCATGGCCCGGCTGAACAAGTGCAACGTGCTCGCCCACTTCAGCCACGCCGGCTGCGATGACATGGCGGACAACACGTGCCACTTCGGCATCAACAACATGTTCGCCGCCAACGGCCTGCCGGAGGACGGCCACGACAACACGCGCCTCTACTTTCCCGCCGACCAGCACCAGTTCGCGGCGTGCGTAAAGCGCATTTTCAATGATCCGGGCCTGCGCTTCGTCTTCTCCAACCGCAGCGCGCTGCCCGACATTCTCGATAAGGACGGAAAGGTGTTTTACGGGGAAGGCTACGCTTTTGAGCCGGGCAAGGATGATCTGATCCGCGAAGCCGCAAGCGGCGGCGGGTACGTCATCGCGTTCGGCGACACGCTCTACCGCGCCCTCGATGCCGTCATCCGCCTCCAGGAGCAGGGCGTCAAGGTCGGCCTGATCAACAAGGCGACGCTGAACGTCACCGACCCGAACACGATGAAGCTCGTGAAAGACGCCCCATTCGTCCTCGTCGCCGAGTGCTTCAACGTTGCCACGGGCGTCGGCAGCCGCCTGGGCTCCGAACTGCTCAAGGCCGGCTTCAAGGGCCGGTACAACCACATCGGCACGCACAAGGAGGGCTCCGGCGGGCTGTGGCAGCAGATGGGTTACCAGGGGCTCGATCCCGAGGGGATCACCAAGTCGGTGAAAGCGCTGCTTTAGAAGCTATCTCAAAAGAAGACGATGGGAGCCGCAGATGAACGCAGATGAACGCAGATGAGTGCAATGCGGGGCCTTTTCTGATCTGCGTTCATC
>JBAUGM010000208.1:0-2944 GCA_049679725.1 Tepidisphaeraceae bacterium | reverse complement strand
CCCGAGGGATCTCGGGATCGAGAGATGCTCTTGAGCCCGAGATCCCTCGGGTCGCAAAGCTCCCCTCGGGATGACGTGTTGCGCCTATTCGCGCTTCGGGCACATCACTTGTGCTTCACGTGATAATGCCCCTGCTCGCACCCGATCACGAACCGCTCCACGCACGCTTTGAGATCTTCCCAGCGCTGGCGGATCTCGACGGCCTCGTCGCTGTCGATGCCCGGCTCGTCGTCGACGGCTTCGGTCACCGCTTCGAGCAGCTCGCTGAAATCGCGGAGCATGCTGCGGGTTTCCTGGAAGATCGTCTCGTCGGGTTTCTTGCGGACTTCGTCCCGGCGCATGGGATTCGCGCAGAAGAACCCATCCGCCTGGTTGCAGAGCCAGCGGACGAGGCGGATGTCCTTGGTGAGCAGGTACATCTCGCGGACGCGGTCGAGCGGGTTCTTGGCGCCGCTCTGGTCGGGGTCGTCCGCCTCGGCGGGGGGCTCGCACCACTTGTAGACCAGCGCGGGCGACACCTTCAGCGCCCCGGCGACCGCCTTCACGCCCGGTTCCTCCACCGCCTGACGGATCACGTCGTAGGATTTCATGGACGACCATTTTAGCGATCCCGCGCCCACGTCCAGTGGGGCGGGGGCGTGTATATTCCGCAGGCATGGTCCGGGTCTTCGGGTGCGTGGTGTGGGCGAGCCTTCTGGCGATGAGCGGGTGCGCCGGTGGAGCAGGCGCGACCCCGCGCGACACGCAGGAACTTCGCGCGACCGTCCGGGGGGTGTACGAAGCCGTTGAGCGCGGGGACGAGCGCGCCTACCGGGAGCTCGTGGCGCTGGCGCCGGGCGATGCCTACTCCGATGCGCTGACGACGACGATGTTCGAGTCGGTTCGATTGCACCAGGCGGTGGAGCGACGTGGTTTTGATCGCGCAACCGCAAGCGATCCTGGCCCCGGCGTACCTGGCGGACGGTCGCCTGCGGTTTCGCGTCCGATCGCCACGACCACCAGGCCCACGCCGCCCCCATCCCTCGCCGCCGTGGATTACCGGATGAACGCGCGTGCGATGATCGCGGCGGTCGAAGGTTGGACGTTTACCGTTCGCGGCGACCGTGCGACGATCGACGCGCTCGTCGGCGCAGCCGGTGCGCCGACGCTCAAGCGCGCCAAGGGGCGCTGGGTGCTGGCGCCCATGCCGTGGGACGCGCGGCGCGACACCGCGATGTACCGGCTGACCGTCGAGCAGGAACGCAAACTGGCGAAAGCGCTTGCGACGGCGCGCCAGACCGTCGAGCGCGGGAGTGCGACGTCGATCGACGACGTCAACAACGTCCTCCGCAGCCTGTTGACCGAACCCACGACGCAACGAGGGATGGACCCATGATGAAGCGATTCTCGGCGATCGTGATTGCGTTCGCTTGCCATGGCGCGGCGCCGGCGACACAGCCTGCGATCGACACGCCGCAGGGGGTACAAGCTGCTTATCGCGCCGCGATGAACGCACAAGACGCGAAGGCGGCGCTGGCGCTCTTTCATTTGCGCACCCCGGGCGAGCGCGCTACCGCGGAGGTTCTCGTTGCCAACGACCTCGCAGCAGCCCGGCTCGCTGTCTCGGCCGAGAAGGCGTTCGGGATCCCGCTCATGGGCGGAGGCACCCTCCTCCCTCCGGCCGAGTCCGATGCGTGGAGGATCGAAGGAGGGCTTGCGACAATCCCCCAACGAAAAGGTTCGCGGCCGATCGTTCCACCGCTGCGGGAGGAGGGTGGGCGCTACAAGATCGACCTCGTCGCCTGGGGCATGAACTGGATGGATGCCGCGGATGGCGACGAGGCCCGGGCCCGACACGCTCATGCGCGCATCGGCCTCGACGAAACCCGCAAGCGCGTGGATGACGGATTTTATCGAACGCTGGAAGAGCTTGGGGACCACGTCTACAAGTCCGACAGTGTTCTCGCGCCACGACCCGGAAATCTGGTCGAACCGAAGGCGCCGCGCCCCTTCCGCAGGCCGGTAAAGCTCGACCTGTCATCGCCGCGGGCGGCCTGCCGTTCTGCGGTGCTTTCCAAGGCAGAGGGAGACGGCGAGGGATGGCTCCGATGTCATGCGATCGTGGACCCGAGCGATCAACCCCAATTCGATGCCTACGCACGATTCATCGGCACCGGCGCCGATCTCGAGGATGCGGCCGTCAAGCGTTTCGGCGCGGCGGGGGTGAAGGTGGCCGTGTTTGCGTACGTTCCGCAGCCACGGCGCGAGGCGTTGCGCGAGTGGTCGGAGATGATCGAAGTCGAGGAGAACCCCGTCGTGAGAGGCGACGAGGCGACGTGGGAGCAATTCGGGGACAGCGCCGCGTTTGTGCGCGTTGGTGGCGAATGGAAGCTGCGCAGCCGCGCGAAGGCGGACATTGGACAGAAACCGGCAGAGGAGGGCACGGACTGGACGAGGATTCTCCAACTCGCCTCCGACCTGCAGGTGCGGTTCGCGCGCGAGATCGCCGCTGGGAAATTCGCAACGGTCCAGGAGGCGAAAAACGCAATCGACGATGCGCTCAAGCCCTCCTCCACGACGGGGCCCGCGTAGCGATGGCCCAGACGAAGCAGCAGATCCAAGCCCTCCTCGCCGACGCCGGCTCGTCGCCGCGGCACCGGTTCGGGCAGAACTTCATGATCGACGGCAACCTCGTGCGCCTCGTCGCCGACGCGGGGATGATCGCGCCGGGCGACGTCGTGATCGAAGTGGGGCCGGGGACGGGGACGCTGACGGAGGAACTGCTCTCGCGCGGCGCCGACGTGATTGCGGTGGAGATCGATCGCGATTTGGCGGGGATGCTCCGCGCGCGATTCGCGGAGAAGGCGCATTTCCGGTTGATCGAAGGTGATGCGCTCGCGGGGAAGCATGCGATCAACGCAGACCTTCTCGCCCATTTAGCGGCGGTGCGCAGCACCGCGGGTTC
>JBAUGM010000207.1:0-5441 GCA_049679725.1 Tepidisphaeraceae bacterium | reverse complement strand
CATCGCGCCCGCGCCGCCGCTCTCAGCGCTGATCGCGCGGGAACGACCTGATCGCCCGCCGCCCGCCGGCATCGGCGATTGCCCGCCCCGCTCGTGCCTCATGCCTTGATAGAGCTCGTACAGCACGTAGCCGACCAGCGCGTACATCGCGAGTTTGATCAGTCGAAACATGGCGAAACCTCCGAATCGGTAACCGGTCGGCCGCATCGTAGAGCGCGCCGAACCGTGCGCCAGCGTCGAAAATCCCTCTCGTGCGCGACTTGCCGAAACCGCGCAGTGGCATCGGCGTCTCGCATGTTCTTCCGGAAAACGCATGGGCGAGACGCCCATGCCACTTGATACTAGAATCGCCCGCCATGCGAGATCTGCGTTTGGAGAAGTTGGCCGACGTCCTGGTGAACTACAGCGTGGGCGTCAAGAAGGACCAGCTCGTGCGCCTCAGCGGGCCGCCGGTGTCGCAGCCGCTGATGGTGGAGCTGTATCGAAAGGTGATCGCGGCGGGCGGGCACCCGTCCGTCCGCATGGCGCCGGAGGAGTTGAACGAGATATTCCTGAAGGAAGCGAGCGACGACCAGCTTCGCTTCTGCAACCCCGTCGGCATCTATGAATACGAGAAGATCGACTGCTCGATCGGCGTCTGGGCCGAGGAGAACACGAAGGCGCTGTCGAACTGCGACCCGAAGAGGATCGGCCTGACGCAGGCGGCGCGCAAGCCGCTGATGGACATCTTCATGAAGCGGGCGGCGGAGGGATCGCTGCACTGGACGGGCACGCAGTTCCCATCGCAGGCGTGCGCGCAGGACGCGGAGATGAGCCTGGCGGAGTACGAGGACTTCGTCTTCAACGCCGGTTTGCTGAACACGCCCGATCCCGTCGCCGCGTGGAAGATCGTGAGCGAGCGGCAGCAGCGGCTGGTCGATTTCCTGAACGGCAAGACGGAGTACCGCGTCGTCGCCGCCAACGGGACGGACGTGAAACTCAACCTGACCGGCAAGACCTGGATCAACTGCGACGGCCACGAGAACTTCCCCGACGGCGAAGTGTTCACCGGCCCCGTTGTCGACAGCGTGGAGGGCCAGGTCAACTTCAGCTTTCCCGCCGTCCACCTCGGCCGCGAGTGCGACGGCGTGAAGCTCACGTTCAAGAACGGCAAGGTGGTCAAGGCGTCGGCGACCAAGGGCGAAGACTTCCTCATCTCCATGCTCGACATGGACGGTGGCAGCCGCTTCCTCGGCGAGTGCGCCATCGGCACGAACTTCGACATCACGCAGTACACGCGCAACACGCTCTTCGACGAAAAGATCGGCGGCACCGTCCACTTCGCCCTCGGCGCCGGCTACCCGGAGACCGGCAACAAGAACGAGTCGGGCCTGCACTGGGACATGGTCGTGGACCTGCGCGAGGGCGGGTACGTGGAGATCGACGGGCAGCGGATCCTCGTGGACGGAAGGTTTACGCGCGAGGGATTCCCGGGGCTTTAAGCTCGATTCCTGTGAGGTGCGCTTGGTGCAAACACGTGCTCTACGTGCAGCGGATGCTCGCGAAAACCCTGCCGTGACGGCGCGCGACCTGACATCGACGAACGACTCGATGAAGAAGCTGGCCCTCATCGTCGTTGCGGTCGGAATCCTCGTACGAGTCGCGGGAATCTTCACTGACCTTTGGTTCGATGAGATCTGGTCGCTGAAGTGGGGCTTGTACGCCACGTCGCCGGTTAACCTGGCGACCGTGCACCGGTTCAAGCACGACAACAACCACTTGCTCAACAGCGCGTACATCTGGCTCATCGGTCGACAGACTTATGGCCCGGTGTATCGCCTGTTCTCGCTTGCCTGCGGGTTGGGAATGCTGCCCTTGGCGTACATGCTCGGCAAGGCGAACCGATGGACGTCTCTCATGCTGGTCGCCGGCTGTTTTCAGCTTGCCTTTTACAGTTCGGAGGCTCGCGGATACATCCCCGCCGCGTTCTTCGCGCTCCTCGCGTGGCTCTGCATCGAACGGTTCCACGAGTACGGGAAGTGGTACGATGTTCTGGGATTCTGGGCAGCGTGTATCCTTGGATTGCTCGCTCACCTGACGTTTGTCTATGCCCTTGCCGGTTTCGGCCTGATGTCCCTCAGAATCGGCAAGGTCCGTGACCTCCTCTCCCTCCACACCGTGCCGGCGGCGTTCACCTACGCCCTGTGGCAGGAGTTCGCCCGAAACCTCAAGGTCGGCGGTGGACCCGAGACCGGACCAAGCGACGCGATACTCGACTACGTCCACCAGCTCACCGGCCTGAGCGGAGACAGCACCGTCTGGCTCTGGACCGCCCTTGCTGTCATATCGCTCCTGGTCGTGGCTTACGCCAAACGTCAAGAGGCATGGCTTCTCGCCGGAGTTCTCGTCACTCCGGCTCTGATGCTCCTCGTCCGAAACCACTATGTCTACGGACGATACTTCCTGCTCTGCACGCCCTTCATCCTCATCTGCCTTGCTCGCAGCCAGTTCGAACCCAGGAAGGCGGTGGTGCTCATCACGTTGTGGCTGACTGGACAAATGGTGCTCCTGACGGAGTTCGTGGAAAATGGACGCGGACAGTACGACGTGATGGTCGCTTACATGGCCGATCACGGAGGCGGCACCGTCAGGACGGGACAGGTCAAAGACTTCGGTGACAGCACCCTGATGGGATACCACGCGAAGGGACGCGTGCGGTACGTCTATACTGATGATCCCGACTGGCTCGTTTACTTCACTCTCGAGAACTCCGTAGGACCGGAGATGCTGAAGGGCGGCAGGTACGGCCGCGTGAAGATTTACCCATATCGCGGCTTCAGTGGAACAACGTGGACGCTGTATCGGAGGATCGATGAGGGAACGCAGTAAGACCATGCCCAACGACCCCAAACCCCTCGTCGCCGTGATCATGGGCTCGAAGTCCGACTGGGAGACGATGCGCCACGCGGACGAGACGCTGACGCAGTTCGGCGTGCCGCACCAGTGCCAGATCGTCTCCGCCCACCGCACGCCGGCGTGGCTGAGCGAGTTCGCGACCGGCGCCGAATCGCGCGGCCTGCAAATCATCATCGCCGGCGCGGGCGGCGCGGCGCACCTGCCCGGCATGGTCGCGGCCCAAACGACGCTGCCGGTCCTCGGCGTCCCCGTTGAGTCGCACGCGCTCAAGGGAATGGACTCGCTCCTCTCGATCGTCCAGATGCCCGCCGGCGTCCCCGTCGGCACGCTCGCGATCGGCAAGGCCGGGGCGACGAACGCGGCGCTGTTGGCGGTCTCCATCCTCGCCAACACCGATCCGCAACTCCGCGACGCCCTCCGCAAATTCCGTGACGAGCAGACGGCCAAGGTGCGCGATGACGCGCTGCCGTGACGCGTGGCTGAAGAGAAAGAATGTGAACGCGGAGGCGCAGAGTAGAGGAGATGAGGCGAAGAGGAACGGGGATCTGAGATTTCTCCGTCTTTCCTCGTCAACTCTGCGTCTCTGCGTTCAACCTGCTTTCTTCTTCGGCCGCGGCGTTGGAGATTTGCGACGACTTTCTTAGACTCCGCGAATGGCTCCGTCGGTGTCGTCCTCTTCGTCATCCAACAAACCCATTCTCCCCGGCGCCGCCGTCGGCGTGCTCGGGAGCGGGCAGCTCGGTCGCATGTTCGCCATTGCGGCCCGGCGGATGGGCTATCGCGTCCACACGCTTTCACCAGACAACGACACGCCGACCGGGCAGGTGGCGGACGTGGAGATCATCGCGGATTACGACGACCTCGACGCGGTGCGCGCGTTCGCGCGCGGCGTGAGCGTCGTGACGTTCGAGTTTGAGAACGTCTCCGCCGCGGCGGCGCAGGCGGCGGCGGAGTGTGCGCCGGTTCGGCCGGGCGGGAACGTCCTGCACGTCACGCAACATCGGCTGCGCGAGAAGACGTTCCTGCGCGATGCGGGGCTGTCGGTGACGCCGTTTCGGGCGGTGAAGACGGAGCAGGATCTGACTCGCGCGATCGAGGAACTCGGTGTGCCCGGGGTCTTGAAGACCGCGGGGTTTGGATATGACGGGAAGGGGCAGGCGAAGATCAACCGAGCGGAAGAGGCGCCCGCGGTGCTCCGCACCGCCGCCAACTGTGAGCATGTGTACGAGGCGTTCATCGACTTCGAGCGCGAAGTGTCGGTCGTCGCGGCGCGCGGTCTTGATGGAGCGATTGCGACCTGGGGCGTGATCGAGAACCGCCATCGCAATCACATTCTCGACGTGTCGGTCACCCCCACGGACTTGCCGCCGGTGATCGTGGCGCGAGCGACGGAGATCGCGCGGGAAGTGCTGGAGAAGCTCGACGTCGTCGGCGTCCTCTGCGTCGAGTTCTTCCTCACCAAGTCCGGCGATCTGCTCATCAACGAGCTCGCGCCCCGCCCGCACAACTCCGGCCACCTGACGTTCGACGCGAGCGTGACGAGCCAGTTCGAGCAGCAGCTCCGCGCCGTGTGCGGATTGCCGCTCGGGTCGACGCAGCTCCTGCGCCCGGCGGCGATGGCGAACCTGCTTGGCGACCTGTGGGAGAACGGTGAGCCGAACTGGGCCGCCGCATGCGGCTTCGCGGACGTCAAGCTGCACCTGTACGGAAAAGCATCGCCCCGGCCCGGTCGCAAGATGGGCCACCTCACCGCCTTGGCCGACACCCCCACCGAAGCCGCCCGAATCGTCACCGCGGCGCGGGATGCGCTGCGCGGTGGATTTGAGCCCCCAAGCGCCTGATGGCGTGGAGAGGGACCCTCTCGGCCACACGATCTTCCCGTCTCCGCCCGTCGCTCATGATAATTGGCGCGAGCGGTCAGTGAAGTTCGACGGAATGCGGCGCTTTCTACTTCGCGAGGCCGTGCCAGACGGACTATCATGCCGCGCTCATCGGCCGTCGGTGGCATGATGATTGGTGTGCAGACGATCTCTTAACTGTTATGCGGCGGGGAGATGACCGATGACTGACGACAGCCAGGCAGACAAGCGACCGCGACGACCCATCACATGGCCGTTCAATCTCGGCTTGTTTACTTTCCTCGTATGCGTGGTCGGCGCGGAAACAATGCTGCTCGAACCCGAGGAGGTGGCGCGGATCCCACTTGATGGGCTCTTCGAAACCGCACCCGGGCTCACCATCGTCGGCGCTATTCTCTCTGTTGTCGCAGTGGTGATCGTTGCAGTGACGATCACCTTGGCCTTTTGGAACCGTTTTGTGACGGACGTCTTCAGGGTTCGCCGTATCAACGTCACGGAGGCCGTTGCCATCAACCTGGTGATCGCAATTTTCTTCGCCCCGACGTGACGCCGCATAACCCGCCAACTATGAATCCCCGTTGAGGTCAAGAGGCGTTTTGGACAATGACAGACCACGCCCCGCGCAGCGGGGGTTTTGTCTTTTCACTTGAAGAAGCATTTGTCTGCGCTCAGCCTGCCTGGCGGCGC
>JBAUGM010000206.1:0-8313 GCA_049679725.1 Tepidisphaeraceae bacterium | reverse complement strand
GCGCTGCACATCATCGTGGGGCTGACCGACACGTACCTCGCCAACCACCTCGACTCGAAACAGGCCGAGGCCACCGCCGCCGTGGGGACGGTGGGGTACATCTTCTGGTTCATCGGACTGTTCGCCGGCGCGGTGGGGACGGGATCGACGGCGATCATCGCCCGCGAAGTCGGCGCGCGTCACCGCCGGCGCGCCAACAGCGTCTGCGGGCAGTCGATGCTCTTCGCCGCGGCGCTCGGCGTCGTGCTCGCGCTGTGTTTGTACCTGTGGACCGGCCCGGTCATGACGTTCACCGGCCTGAGTGGCGAAGCGCGCGCGTTCGCGGTGGAGTACCTTCGCCTGCTCGTGCCGTCCGTCCCGTTCCTGGTCATCATGTTCGTCGCCAACGCCTGCCTGCGCGGCGCGGGCGACACGCTGACGCCGGCGGTCTCGATGATCGTCGTCGACATCCTCAACCTCATCTTCTCCTGCGGCCTGACCTACGGCCTGTGGGGCTTGCCGAAAATGGGCTTCGAAGGCATCGCGATTGGCACGATGATCGCCTACATCGGCGGCGGCGTGCTGCAGGTGGCCGTGCTGCTCATCGGGCGCGGCGGGATCAAGCTTCACCTCCACCGACTACGTCCGCACTGGCGCGACATGAAGCGCATCGTGCGCGTCGGCGCGCCCGCCGGCATGACGGATGCGATCAACTGGATCGCGAACTTCGGGCTATTGAAGGTCGTCAACCGCACGGCGCCGCTGAACATCGCGGCGGCGGCGCACGTCAACGCGATTCGCATCGAGTCGATCAGCTACATGACCGGGTTCGCGATTGCCGTAGCGGTGGCGACGATGGTGGGGCAGTCGTTGGGCATGAAAGACCCCCGGCGGGCGGAGCGCGTCGCGTACCTGGGTTACGCGATCGGCGGCGGGTTCATGGCGCTGGTCGGCGTGCTGTTCATCTTCTTCTCGTACTATCCTGCCGCGATCCTCGCTGACGATCCCGAGGTGCGCGCCCTCACCGCCAAATGTCTCATGATCACCGGCTTTTGCCAGGCCGGCTTCGCCGCGGCCATCATCTTCGGTGGGGCGCTGCGCGGCGCGGGTGACACGTTCGCCGTCCTGCTCATCACGATGGTCAGCATCCTCACCCTGCGCCTCGGCGGCGTGTGGCTGCTCGGCTACCTCAAGCAGCCGCTGCCGATGATCTGGATCCTGCTGGCGACCGATCTGTTCGTCCGCGGCCTGCTCGTCTACGGCCGATTCCTGAACGGCGGGTGGAAACGGATCAAGGTGTAGGGAGTTTGTGAAACTGCGTCCGATACACGCGCTCGAATGGGCGTTTGTCATCCTGAGGTACTCCGAAGGATCTCACGCGCTCGAACGCCAGAGATCCTTCGGAGTACCTCAGGATGACATGAGCGGAGGGCGTCACCTTCGCTAACGCGCCTGAACAGGCGCAGTCGCCGTCGCCGTCGGCACCACGACGCCGATCATGTCGATCGCGATCGAGCGGTCTTTCATTCCCACGCCCGGCACCATCGCCTTCGACGCCGCGGGCGGGCGCGCCGGATCGTAGAACTTCGGGCGGATCTCGTTGAGCTTGCCGCTGGCGTCGTCGTCGCTGACGAAGTAGGTGGCCTTCGCGAGGTGTTTCAAGTCCGAGCCGCTCTGCTTCAGCACGTCCTGCAACTGCTCGAAGATGGACAGCACCTGCTGCTCGCCGCTGCCGGGCTGCCTGGAGTAGAGGCCCGCGGTGTAAACGACGTCGCCGCGGTTGATCCGCACGACGCGCGCGAACACCGGCGACGCTTTCATGCCTGGCGGCGTGAGGTACTCGATCGCCGGTCCGTTTGCCGGTCCAGGCGCGGCAGCGGCGATCAGTTCGATCTCGATCGGCAAGTCCGATTTCCATTCGACGAAGACGAACGGCACGTTCCTGGCGCCGAACACCTTCTCGATCTCGGCGATCACCTCCGGCGCGGCCGACATCGGTGAGAGAAAGCATTTCAACTGCACGACGTCTGTCGGCCTGGAGCCGAGCCATTCCAGCGTCCTCATCAGACCAGCGAGCGTCTTCGCCGCGGCTTCAGCGGGCGCTGCGCCTTTCTCCGCTTGTCCGGAGACGTAGACGCGCGGGCCGGCGGGGAGGGTTCGGGCCGCGGAGTCATTCAATCCCGTTCGCGAGGTGGACAGCGCCACCGCGTCGATCCCCATCCGCTGCCCCTTCGGCAGCGCGCCGACGACGTACGTCACGGGCGGGTGCGATTCAGGCGGATACCTCTTCGCGATCGCACTTCTCGCGGCATCGGCAATCTCCTGCGTCGCGGCAACGACGTTCAACTTCACGACGCGGCTCGCGTCGCTGCCCGCCTGCTTGAGAAACGCGTCCAAGCCAGTGAGGAACACCGTGCCACTCTCGTCCACCGTGAGCATCTGGGCCGTGTGAACCAGCGCCGAGGCGCTCGGTGCAACTGCGGCGACGTTCTCCGCGCCGACGCGGACGAATCGGACGTCCGCAGCAAACGCGTTCGCACACGTGAAGCAGATCGCGGCCGCCGATAAGAGTCTCATGGTCATGTCGATCGCCAGTCTACCGAATCGCCCTATAATGCCCACATGCCGCTTACGACCGACATCCTCGACGCCCACCAGCTCGCCGCCGAGGTAAAGCGCCGCGCGAAGGAGCTCGGCTTCGACCTCGTCGGCATCACCGACGCGCGGCCGAGCGCGTATCGCGATTACCTGCGGAACTGGCTGGATGACGGGCAGGCCGGGACGATGGATTACCTCGCGGAGCGGTTCGATGAGCGAACCGATCCTGCTGTCGTGCTCCCGGGCGCGCGGAGCGTCATCTGTGTCGCGCTGAACTATCACGTGCCGCTCGACGATGTGCCGGCCGAGGAGCGGGCGAATCACGGCCGGGTTGCGCGATATGCGCTGGGCAAGGATTATCACGACCCGCTGAAACATCGGCTGTACGCGCTGGCCGACTGGTTGCGCGACATTGTTCCGGGCGCGCGGACGAAGACGGGCGTCGACACCGCGCCGCTGATGGAGAAGGAGCTTGCCGCCCGGGCGGGCATCGGGTGGCAGGGGAAGAACACGTGCGTGATCAACCCGCAGATCGGGTCTTGGCTGCTGCTGGGCGAGATCATCACGACGGTCGACCTGCCCCTCGACGAGCCGGTCATCGACCGCTGTGGCACGTGCACGCGCTGCATCGATGCCTGCCCCACCGGCGCGATCACGGGACCGTACCAGCTCGACGCGCGGCGGTGCATTTCGTACCTGACGATCGAGCACAAGGGCCCGATCGCCGCGGAACTTGCGGCGAAGATGGGCGACTGGATTTACGGGTGCGACGTCTGCCAGGACGTCTGCCCGTTCAATGCAAAAGCGCCGGCGTCGAGCGACCCGCTGATCCAACCCCGATTCCCCACCGGCACGCTCGACCTGCGCGAAATCCTCTCGTGGAACATCGATGCGTATCGCGCGCGCCTTCGCGGCAGCGCGATGAAGCGGGTAAAACTTCCCGTGCTACAGGGCAACGCTCGGGTCGCGCTGCGGAACAACGGGAAGGAAGCATGAATCACGCCGTCCGCGCCGTCTGTCTCACGCTCATCGTCTTTGCCGCGTCGTGTCAGTCGAGTCGCGAGCCTGCGCCGCGCGCGAAGCCGCGAGCGGCAGTGACGCACGTCGTGCTGTGCTGGCTGAAGACGCCGGAGGATGAGGTGGCGCGGCAGAAGCTCATCGACACGAGCCGCACGTTTGAAACGATCCCCGGCGTGGTTAGCGTAACGGCGGGGCGGGCGCTTCCGTCGACGCGCCCGGTCGTCGACTCGAGCTTCGACGTCGCGATCGTGATCACGTTTACGGACGACGAGGCGCTTCGCGCGTACGATGGGCATCCGACGCACGTAGAGGCCGTGGAGAACGTGTTGAAGCCGATCGTGGCGAGGTTCTTGATTTACGATTTTGAAGATGACGCGATGGACGTGCCCGCCCGCTGAAGCGGGCTCGCCAAGTGGAGAGAGTTACTCGGCGTCGGGATCCATCGAGGCGTCGATCCAGTTGACGGCCTTGTTCGCGGGGAGCGGGGACTGGGGGACCATGTGGATCGCGTGCTGGCCGACCGTCTTGCTGATCGCGTTGGGGGCGGTGTACATCGCGATCTGAAGCTGCTGGTTCCACAGCTTCGCCTGCTGGTCCTCGATCTTGTTGTGAAGCTGGTTCGCCTGATACCCGAGCTCCAGCCGTTGCTGGCGAAGCTGGAGGACGAGCACGGCGAGACACAGTGAGGTCGAGAGGCAGAGGAGGAGTTTGATCATGAGTAGGGATGAAGGATGAAGGATGAGGGATGAATCTGAGGGGACGGGAGATGGATTCTTTCATCCTTCAGCCTTCATCCCTCATCCCTATTGCGCCGACGCCACCGGCTTGGCCGGCAGCTTGAGCTTCATGCCGGGGACGACGACGGTCTTGTCTTCGCCCTTGAGCGTGGTCTTGTTCAGTTCCTGAATCGCCGACCAGGCGTCTTCGTTGCCGAGCTGGTTGTAGGCGATCCTGCGGAGGCTGTCGTTTTCTTTGACGGTGTACCAATACTCGGGGGTGGCGCTGGGGGTTTGCTGAATGGTCCCGGGCTGAGGCCCGGGGTTTCCTTGCACGGGTAGAGCGGCGCTGCCGGCGACGGGGATGAGGTAGGTTCGGCCGACGACGACGATGTCGGGGTTCTTCTGCAGCGACGGGTTGGCGCGGACGATCGCGTCGCGGTTGGTCTTCGTGTTGCCGCCGAGGAATCGGCCGGCGAGTTTTGAGAGCGTATCGCCTTCCGCCGCCTTGTACGCCTTGCCGCCGGCGAGGGCAGGGGCGCCGTTGGCGGCGGGCGGGGGGGCGGTCGGCGTTTGCTCCGTCAGGCCGACGATTTCCTCGCCGATCTGCTTGGCGACCTGCGTGAGCGAGTCCCCCTGCAGCTGCGCCGGCGTCGAGTCGGTCACCTGGACCGGCTGGGGGACGATCGGGTTCTCCAGCGGCAACTGCTGTTGCGTGGGCGGCTGCTGCGCGATCAGCTCGGCCGGCGCCTGCACGGGGGGCTGCGTCGCCTGGTGCTGTTGCGGCTGAGCCGCGCTGGGCCCGATCTGGACGATCTGCACCGGGGCCGGCCTGGGCGTGAGGTCGGCGTTCGTGGGAATCTGCTGCTGCGGCGTGACCGGAGTCGGCGCGACGCTCGTCACCGGTGGGTTCGCTGATGCGCCCCCGGGCACGCTCACGCCTTGCCGCACGTTGCTCCCGGCCTTCGTGAGCTGCGCCTGCGGCGGCTCGGTCGTGCTCGTGAGGTGATCGGAGAGGAGGATCCCGATCACGATGATGAATGCGAGTCCGACCAGCAGACCGATTTTCGTTTCGCGCGTCATGTCGCCTCGCCGTGTAGGGGCGAACCTCGTGTTCGCCCGTTGAGTTATGCGGGGAGGGCGAACACAAGGTTCGCCCCTACAGTTTTTCCGCGATCCGGAGCTTGGCCGAGCGCGATCGGGGGTTGCGGGCGAGTTCGTCGTCGGCGGGGGAGAGGGGCTTCTTGGTCAGGATCTTCAGTAGCCCGGTCTGCTCCGCCGACCGAAACGCCAGCTTCACCATGCGGTCTTCCGTCGAGTGGAAGCTGATGACCGCAAATCGCCCGCCCGGTTTCAACGCCCGCGGCGCCCGCTCCAGCAGGGCCGTGAGGTTGGGAAGCTCGTCGTTCACGGCCATTCGCAGGGCCATGAACGTCCGGGTGGCGGGATCGATCTTCTCTCGTTCCCACGGGGCTCCGCCCCGTTTGGGGATCGCGGACCGCACAAGGTCCGCTAACTGCTCCGTAGATTTGATCGGCGAAACCCGGCGGGCGTCCGCAATCTTTCTCGCGATCCGGCGCGAAAAACGCTCGTCCGCGAGTTGATAGAGGAGGTTTGCGAGGTCTTCCTCGCGCATCGTGTTCACGATTGTCTCGGCGGTGCGCACCGTGCGCGGGTCGATCCGCATGTCCAGCGCCATGTCCTGCGCGAACGACAGCCCGTAGCGCGCGTCAAAGAGCTGGTTGGTGCTGAGGCCCAGGTCCGCGAGGATGCCGTCGACGCCTTTGCCATCGGGATCGACCTGGCGGAGGACATCGGAAAGTTCCGCGAAGTTGGCGTGGAAGAGACGGACCGTGCAGCGCGCGTCGGTCAACTGCGCCTGGGCAAACTCGAGGTTGCGCGGGTCGGCGTCGAGGCCGATGAATGTGCCCGGTGGACCGAGGCGGGCGGTGATGGCTCTGGCGTGTCCGGCACGTCCGAGGGTGCAGTCGACGATGATCGAGTCCGGCTTCGGATCAAGGGCTTTAAGGACTTCGTCGAGCAGGACGGGATCGTGGCCGGTGGAAGGCAACTCCATCGCGGCAAGTTATATCAGAGCGCGCGAATTGCGCCTGATGCGCATAAGAAGTCGGCGCTTGTCATTCCGAGGGGAGCGGTAGCGAAGATCAGGAATCTTGTAGTCGAGCGGTTGTCGACTCCGAGATCCCTCAGGTCGCTACCGCTCCCTTCGGGATAACAGGCTCTCGCGGCTTCTTCGTAGATACGCTCTGATTATGAGGCGAGTTTTTCGAGCCGAAGGATCTCGGGCTCACGGCAACCCGTTGTACCGGTTGATCGCTTCGAGGAAGTAGTAATCTCCGTAGATCAGCGAATCATCCGCGTTCCCCTTCGCGACCCAGCGCGCACCGTGGAACAGGATCCCGCGGCTCGCGCTGGTCGCGGTGTTGAGGTACGCCGGCGACGCGAGCGACGACAGCGTCGCCTCGGCGGCGGCGCGGTACTTCGTGCCGTCGGGGGTTCCGGCGAGGAGTTGACCGAGCTTCACGAACGCCGATGCCGCGACGGCGGCGGCGGAGCTGTCGCGGTACGTCCCGGCCAACGCGGGGGCGTCGAAGTCCCACTTCGGCACCCTGTCGGCGGGCACGCGGCTGAGCCAGTAGTCCGACACCTTCTTCGCCGCCGCCAGGAAATCGGCGCGGCCCGTTTCGGCGTAGGCGTTGACGAGGCTGTAGATGAGCCACGCCTGCCCGCGCGACCACGTCGACGTGTCCGCGTATCCCTGCCGCGTCTCGCCGCTGACGAACGCGCCGGTGCCTTCGTCGAAGTAGCCCCACTGGATCGTCCCGCCATCGAGGCGGATGAAGGTCTCGATCAGCTTCGACAAGTGGCTGTTCGCCATGTCGATCCAGTGCAGGTTGCCCGATGCCTTGGCCGCCCAGTAGACGAGCTCCAGGTCCATCGTGACGTCGATGAGCACGGGGAAATTGGCGTTGGGATTGCCCGACTCGCTGGGGCGGAAGTGGACGTTGCGGAACATGCCGACGGTCGGGTCGAACGTGTCGACCTTCGACTGCGCGGCCGCCGTGAGGATCAACCGATCGGCCTTGCGCCCCATCGCGCGGTAGAGGTTGAGATACGACGGGATGAAGCGAAAGCCGAGGTCATCGCCGGCGTTCACCTGCGTGGCGATGCCGCCTTCGGTCCATGCGGTGGCCTGGAGCCGCCAGAACTTTTCGGCCGTGCGCCGCTGGAGCTGCCACATCGCGCCGGGGAAGAACCCGCTCGTCCAGTTGTCGGCGGGCGTACTTCGCCACCGCCCGCTGGTTGCGTCGGTGAAGTCCGGGTACGCGCCGGTGTTGCCGGCGAGGTCCGTCAGCGTTGCCCTCAGCTTCGCCCCGGCGACGGCCATGGCATTGTCGAGCTTCGCTTTGAGCGCGGCGTCGACCGGCGCTTCCGGCGGGAACAATCGCGTGCTGGGGATGATCATCTCGGGCGTCGACGCGCTCCGCCAGCGCATCTGGATCGACGCCGCGCCGGTCTTCTCGTGATACTCCAGTTTGACGTCGTAGCGCTTCGCGGCCCGGAGCGTGATCGAGCCGGTGTTGACCTTGATCCCGCTCTGCGCGTCGAGCGTGTCGAACAGGACCTGGCCGTTGACCGTCAGCCGGGCGCCGTCGTCGCTGATGACCTTGAAGGTGTACCTCTCGGAGAAGGCGGGTTTCACCTGCCCGGTCCAGCGGGCGCTGGCGCTGTCGGCGCCGATGCCGGGCGCGATCTCTCCGGTGGAGAAGTTGAACGCCACCGCCCGGTCGACGCGCGTGACGTTCGTTCCGGTGAAGTCCTCGTTGGCGAAGTAGACGCCCTGAAGCCCGCTCCCGCCCGCGGCGAAGAGCCGTCGCGGTTCGAGAGTCTCAAGGAGAGCGGAACAATGCATTAGATCTGACCCCGCCTCTTTCCCCTCTCCCGGCCTGCATTGAGCGCAGCCGAAATGTACTCCGGG
>JBAUGM010000205.1:0-10000 GCA_049679725.1 Tepidisphaeraceae bacterium | reverse complement strand
CCGCGCGCGGCGTCGGGCGCGCGTCCAAGGAATCCGCCGACCTCGCCCGCGCTGAAGACACCGTCCGCGCCACCGGCGAGCAGCTCCACGAACTCGAACGCCAGTTCGAATCCGACTCCGCGAGCATCGTCGCCAGCATCGACGCCGCCGCGGCCGCGATTGAAACCCTTCCCGTCCGCCCGAAGAAGTCGGACATCACCGTCAGCCTCGTCGCATTAGCGTGGGCGCCGCACTGGCAGAGTGGCTCGGAGCTGAAGCCGGCGTGGGGGTGAGACTCGTGCACCTCATACGAATCCGGCTTGATTCGAGCGCTTTGTCATCCTGCGTCCTCACGTGGCTGCGCAACACGCGCGAGGATGAAGATGGCGACGGCTGCGATCAACGAAATTCAACGCAAAGAGCGCAGAGTCCGCAAAGGGCGCAAAGAAGAATCGAAGGATGTTTATCTTCTTTGCGCTCTCTGCGATCTCTGCGATCTTTGCGTGGGCATTTTCAGAGCGGGTACTCCGAAGGATCTAGCCAAAATCGGTGAGGCGCCCTCACGTTCGCAGCTAGATCTTTCGAGGTACCTCAGGATGACGGAGCGCGCGATTCAAGCCTGCTACACGACCGCGCCTTGCTGGTGGCTCGCTCGACATCCAATTCCATGGGCAAGACGCCCATGCCACTTGTCACGCCTTCGGCGTCCACCCCATCACCACGTCGAACTTCGCGGCAAGTTCGCCCGCCTTCGAGTCATCGATCGGCGCGAAGTCGACTTGAACGGAGGCGCGTTGCTGTTCGTCGCGGACGCCGCGGAGGACGCCGTCTCTCGCGTTCTGCGCGTGGCCCTTGATGTAGCACTGAGTGGTGAAGTCGTCCTGGCCTTTGAGTTTGACCTTGTAGTGGATGTGCGGCGTGCGGCCGGGGTAGGAGACGGGTTTGATCGTGCGGAAGTAATACTCGCCGGTGGAGCCGGTGAGGAATCGGCCGAACCCCTGGAAGTTGCCGTCGCGCTTGTCGGCGTTGCCGCTGCGGGTGTGGACATAGGCGCCGTTGGCATCGGTTTGCCAGATCTCGACGATCGCGTTGCGGATGGGCGAGCCGGAACCGTCGAGGATCCGGCCGCTCAGGTGCGTGATCTCGCCGACGGCGGGGGTGAGTTGGTCGTTGACGATGATGAGGTCGTTGTCGGTGTCGAGGGGGAGCCGATCGGGATAGAACGGGCCCTCGGTTTGCCGGGGCGTGCGCGTGAGTTCCTCGGCCAGCGCCCCGCGGGCGAAGAGGCCGGTAGAGGCCAGAGCGGCAGCGGTCATGCTCACGCGGTTGAGAAACCGCCGACGGGACACGGAAACGGGGAGAAGGTCGGGGATAAGGTCCATGTGTGTGTTCCTCGCGCGAAGACCCAGCCCGCCCCATCGCAAACGTCCGACGACAGGCGATTATTCACCTGGAAAAGCCGCCGGCAAATTCACGCAAATCCCGCCGGAATTTTATCGCGTCCGACGCGATCTAGACTAAAATTTCCTTGTTCGCGCGCGGAGGAGACTTGCCATGTTGATCGCGCTCATGGTTGCGGCCATCGGGGTGGGGATCGACCTCTTGGGCATGAAAGGGTTCAGCGAAGACGGCATCCCACTCACTTACGAACGAAACCTCGACGGCACGGCGGGCCGGATGGTCGGCGTCGTCTGCCTGCTCATCGGCTCGCCGATCGCGCTGGCGGGGCTGCTGCTGATGGTCATGAGCGCGGGGCGCTAGGACGCGTGGCGCCGCCAGCTCGTTCCGTCACCTCGGTCCCCTTGCCGGCACGCTTCACTTCGGGGTCGCATCGATTCGCGAGCATCTGGAGCGTCATCGGCGGGGCTCCTTCCTGATTTGGACCGAGTGAGTTTCCGAGTTGACGAGAAGCTGAACCGGCCCTTCCGGCGTCTTGACGACCGCGGCGATCTCGCCGGGGGCCGCGGACGCGAGCATCTCAACCTCGCCGGCGTTTCCGTCCAGGGAGATGGCCCAGACGTACGTCGTCGCTTTCGCCTTGCGGCGGAATATCGCGACGGGCACGCGCTCGGCTGTCGACTCGCCGACGCCGGCGCCGGTCATTACCTCCGTCTGCGATCCCTTTGCGAGTGTGAGGCGCGCGAGGTTTGTTCCGAGCGTAACGGGCTCGTCGGTCGTGCGCGTCGTGAGGTCGGCGATCTCGGCGTACCCGTCGCCCTCAGGGGCGGGGCGCAATTTGCCCTCCGGCAAAGCGTGCCACTCGCCGTTCAGGTGGACGGCGAGGTCGAACACGTGCTCGGCGTCGTCGGCGGCGCGCACCGCGTCGACGACCACGATCAGGTTCGCGTTCACCAGCGCGACGGTGCGCACGAACCGGACACCTTTGCCTCTGTAGATTTCCCCCGCGTCGGACATCGCGAAATCGACGCCGTTCTGCGAGCCGAACGCGAGGCGCTTGCCTTGCGCGGGCGCCTGCGATTGGCCATCGACGACGAGCGTGTTGTGGGCCAGATCGTGAAGAAGTGGTAGCCGCTGGAGCCTTCGAACCACATGCCGTCGTCGAGCACACCTTTAGCCAACTGCGTTCGGAAACCGGAGACGCGGTCGTCGATGGCGCGGCTGATCAGTGTTTCGTCGCCGAGAAGAAAGCCGACGAGTCCGATCGCGCTGTTCTGCCGGCACTGGATGTTGTGCGATCCTTTTTTGTCGCCCGGGATGATGACCTGATCGAGGGCGGGGCGGAAGAACTTCGTCTCGATGCGCGCGCGGTCGCTTTCGGCGAGCGTTTCCCACACGAGGTCCGCGCCGTGCACGAAGCCGATGAGCAGTGACGCTTCCGTGAGCGACTGCGACGCGATGCGCCCTGACTTGCCGTTTGGTTCGCCCGGGCGGCCCTGGTTGTCGTGCAGCGGGAACGTGAGGTACTTGTCGGCGTAGGCGAGGAGGATTTCTTGCGCGCGGTCGGCGTAGCGCTGGTCGCGCGTGACCTGGTAGATAACGCCGAGCTGCGCGACCTGGTCGGCGTAGTCGCCGTGGACGGAGGCGATGCCGTTGCCGTCGAAGTCAGTCGTCGCTTTCGACGGGTCGCCTTTCAGTATGTGCGGGCCGACGGGGCAGGCGTGTTCCCATTGCCACCCGGCGAGGCGCTGGCCGCGCTTGAGGCGGGCGCCGTGGGTGGGGCAGACGTGGTTGTGGCTCCAGTTCCCGCCGCGCGGGGGAAGCTCGACCGGCGCCGCCAGCGCGCGATCGGCTGACTCGATGTACGCCTTCCACTGCGCCGCGAACGGCCCGGCGATGCGCTGCTTGAGCGATTCGACGTCCGCCCGATCGAGCAACAGCCGCGGATGCGGCGGTAAGTCCGCGGCGCGAGCCGCGCTCACCCCAGCCATCAAGAAGCACGCGACGACGACCAAACCGCAGCGTAAACGCATCACATCACCTTTTCCCCACGCCTGGGGGCAGAAAAACTTGCGTCAGGCGACAGACAAACATACGTTCGCCTCCGCTGTCATGCTATATAGATAGCCGGCGGACAGGACACTTTACTCTCGGACGACACATATGAGCGATCTCACCGTGGCCCGTGCAGCGCGATTCCGCGCCTTGGCCGTCACCCTGGTTGCCCTTGGCAGTCTCGCGTCGCGCGCGTTGGCGCAGCAACCAGCCAACCCCGCGACGACGAACCCGCAGCACGTCAACTATGACATGCCCTACGTCCCGCCGACGCCCGATCAGGTCAAGGCGGTGCTCGATCGCGTCCACGCGCGTCTTGAAGCGGCGACGGGCAAAGGCATCATCAACAGCGACACGCGCGAGCCCATCACCGATCTCTCCAAGCCCGATGAGAAAGCGATCCTCGACAACGGCCCGGAGAAGAAGATCAGCATCTACTCTTACCCGACCGGCGTTATCTACTCCGGGATGCTGCTGGCGAACGAGGTGACCGGCGACGCGAAGTACGCCGACTTCGTCGCCAAACGCCACCGCTACTTCGCGGACAACCTGCCTGCGCTGTCGACCTGGCCGACGGACGACATGCGCCGGAACCCGTTCCGCAACATGCTCGCGCCCACGTCGCTCGACGCCTGCGGCGCCATGGGCGCCTCAATCGTCCGCGCCAAGCGCATGAAGGTGAACGGGGACGGCCTCGACGACGTGATCGAGCGCTTTGCCGACTACGTCCACACCAGGCAGTTCCGCCTGAGCGACGGCACGCTGGCGCGCAAGGGGCCGTTCCCCAAGTCGCTGTGGCTCGATGATGCGTACATGTCCGTGTCGTTGCTCGCGCAGTACGCCACGCTCACGGGCAAGCGTGAGTACTTCGATGATGCCGCCCACCAGATCAAGTCGTTCCACAAGTACCTCTACGTCCCCGCGAAGGGGTTCTTCATGCACGCGAATGATGCGGACCACCTCGACCAGCACCCGCATTACTTCTGGGGGCGCGCCAACGGGTGGTTCATGGTGGCGACGGTCGAGCTGCTCGATCTGCTGCCGGAGGATCACTCCGATCGGCCGGAGCTGATCAAGATCCTCAACCAGCAGGCGAAGGGCGTGGCGTCGGTGCAGTCGGGCAAGGGGTTGTGGCACCAGATGCTCGATCGGCCGGATTCTTATCTTGAGACGTCGTGCACCGCGATGTTCGCGTACTCGATGGCCAAGGGCGTCAATCGCGGCTGGCTGAGCCCCGAGCTGTACGGCCCCGTCGCGATCGCGGGGTGGAACGGCGTTACGACCAAGATCAGCGACGACGGCCGCGTCGAAGGCACGTGCATCGGCACGAACTACGCGAACGACTTCGTCTACTACTACAACCGCCCGGCCATGGACGACCACCACGGCTACGGCCCGGTGATGCTGTGCGGCGCGGAAATGCTCCGCATGATGAAGAACGAGCGGCTCGACATCAGCGGCTCGCCCACGCGGCCGGTTTTGGTTCGCACCAAGGGCGACGCGAAGTAAGAATGTGTTTTCACGGCGATGAAGGCGCGGAGCGATCCATGTTTCAACCGAGCAGGCGGACGGTGTTGAAGACGGCAGTCACGGCGACGGTGGCGGGGCTGTTGCGCGGCGAGGACGCGTTCGCGCAGGAAGCGTCGCCGCCGGCGCAGCAACCGTTCAGCAACCTCGTGCTGTGGTATGACGAGCCATCGACGGAATGGGTCGAAGCGCTTCCGCTCGGCAACGGCCGGATCGGCGCGATGGTTCATGGCGGTGTCGTCGAAGAGCGCATCGAGCTGAACGACAACACGCTTTACTCCGGCGAGCCCGGGCGGCGCGATATCCCGTCGCTCGACATCACGAAGGACTTCGACAGCGTCGTCCAGCAGCTGCGCGAGGGGAAGTACCAGGAAGTCACCGACTGGGTTTCGAAGAACTGGCTCGGGCGACAGCAGGAGTGCTATCAGCCGCTGGGGGATCTGTACCTGACGTTCGACAAGGGCGAGCTGACGAACTACCGCCGCGAGCTCGATATCTCTACCGCGATCGCGCGCACGACGTACGCGCAGGAGGGCGTCACGTACACGCGCGAGTGCTTCGCGAGCTTCCCCGATAAGTCGTTCGTGATGCAGATCGCCGCCGACAAGCCTGGGTCGATCAGCTTCACCGCCAGGCTCGGCTCCGTTCACCCGACGGCCAAGTCCAACGCCGAGAGCAACGACACGATCGTCATGATGGGGCAGGTCCCGCAGTTCGTCACGCGCCGCGACGCCAAGTGGATCGAAGAGCGCGGCGAGCAGTGGAAGTACCCCGAACTTTACGACAAGGACGGTAAACGCAAGCCCGGCGCGAAGGACGTCATGTACGGCGATCAGCTCGACGGCCTGGGCACGCGCTTCGAGACGCGCGTGCGCATCATGCCCGAAGGCGGCACGATGCAGGCGAGCGCCGACGGCACGGTCAGTGTGAAGAACGCCGACCGCGTCACGCTCGTCTTCGCCACCGGCTCGAGCTTCAACGGCTTCGACAAGAGCCCGACGAAAGAGGGCGCGGATCAGTCCAAGCAGGCGAAGGACGCGCTGTCGAACGCGTCGGGCAAGAGTTATCAGCAACTGCGCGACGCGCACGTCGCCGACTATCGCGCGCTGTTCGATCGCGTCAGGATCGACCTGGGTGCACCGACGAGCCAGAGCCGCGAGCCGACCGATGAGCGCATCAGGAAGTACGCCAGGGGCGGCGACGAAGCGATGGCGGCGCTGCTGTTCCAGTTCGGCCGGTACCTCATGATCGCCGGCTCGCGGCCGGGCGGTCAGCCGCTGAATTTGCAGGGCATCTGGAACAATCTCGTCGCGCCGCCGTGGGCGTCGGCGTACACGACGAACATCAACGCGACGATGAACTACTGGCCTGCCGAGAGCACGAACCTCAGCGAGTGCCACGAGCCGTTCCTGCGCTTCCCGAAGGAGCTGTCGGTCGACGGCGCGAAGACCGCGAAGCAGATGTACAAGCGCCCGGGCTGGGTTCTGCACCACAACACGACGATCTGGCGCGACACGCAGCCCGTCGACGGCAACAGCAGGGCGGCGTTCTGGACCGTCGGCGGCGGATGGTTCTGCGAGCACCTCTGGGAGCACTACCAGTTCACGCTCGACGAAGACTTCCTGCGCGACGCTTACCCCACGATGAAGGGCGCCGCCGAGTTTCTCGCGTCGTGGCTCATCGACGACGGCAAGGGCCGACTCGTCACGCCCGTCGGCGACTCGCCGGAGAACATCTTCGTCTACGTCGGCAAGGACGGGAGCAAGAAGCAGGGCGCCCTCTGCCCCGGCCCGACGATGGACATGGCCATCGTTCGCGAGCTGTTCCGCAACACGATCGCGGCATCGGAGATCCTCAAGACGGATGAATCGTTCCGCGCCGAGTTGAAAGAGAAGCTCGCGAAACTGCTGCCGTACCAGATCGGCAGGGGCGGCCGGCTCATGGAGTGGTCCGAAGACTTCGAGGACCAGGATCCGCATCACCGTCACGTTTCGCACCTGTACGCGCTGCACCCCAGCGACCAGATCACGCCCCACGGCACGCCGGAACTGTTCGCCGCCGCCCAGCGCACGCTCGAATTGCGCGGCGACGAGGCGACTGGGTGGTCGATGGGCTGGAAGATCAACTTCTGGGCCCGCCTGCTCGATGGCGATCACGCGCACGCTCTGGTCAAGAACCTGATCAAGCCGAGCTTCACGACGGAGACGGCGATGAAGGCGGGCTCGGGGCTGTACCCGAACCTGTTCGATGCGCACCCGCCGTTCCAGATTGACGGCAACTTCGGCGCGACCGCGGGCATCGCCGAGATGCTGCTGCAAAGCCAGGCGGGCGAGATCAAGCTGCTGCCCGCGCTGCCGAAGGCCTGGCCGGCAGGATCGGTGAAAGGCCTCCGCGCCCGCGGCGGGTTCGAGGTCGACATCATGTGGGACGGCGGCAAACTAAAGGAGGCGACGATCAAGTCGCTCGCCGGTCGTCCGGTCAAGATTCGCGCGAAATCGCCCATCCGGGTGACTTCCGGCGAGACGCCTGTGCAGACGACCGATTCCGACGGACTGATTTCCTTCGTCACCGAAGCGGGCAAGACGTACATCATTCGGTGAACGCATGCACACGAACTGGACCCTCTCCGCCATCATGGCAGTCACGTTCTGCGCCGCCGGCGCCCGCGGCGCGTCGATCGACGTCAGGCAGCTCGACCGCGATCGCGTCCTCGACGCCGCCGATGCATACCTGAAGGAAGAGCCGGTCACCGTCACCGCGGCCAGCAGCCCGCGCAGCGCGGGCGGGCGGCACGATTTCTTTTCCGAGGGCGACTACTGGTGGCCGGACCCGCAGAGCACGACCGCGCCGTACGTTCAGCGCGACGGCATGACGAATCCGGACAACTTCGTCGCGCATCGTCACGCGATGGTCCGCATGAGCCAGCACGTCGCCGCGCTCACGGCCGCGTATCGCATCACGGGAGACGAGAAGTACGCGAAGCACGCCATCAAGCACCTGAAGGGTTGGTTCGTCGACGAGCCGACGCGCATGAGCCCGCACCTGCTCTACGCGCAGGCGATCCAGGGCCGGCACACCGGTCGCGGGATCGGCATCATCGATACGCTCCACCTCATCGAGCCCGCCCGCGCGGCGAGCCTGCTTCAGCAGGCGGGACTTCTCAAAGGCGACGACCTGACCGCCGTCAAGAAATGGTTCGCCGACTACCTCACCTGGATGACGACGCACAAGTACGGCCTCGACGAGATGAACGCGGAGAACAACCACGGTACGTGCTGGGTCGCGCAGGTGGCCGCATTCGCGTCGTTCACAGGCGACGAGGAGAAGCTCGCCATGTGCCGCCAGCGCTACAAGGACGTGCTCCTGCCGACGCAGATGGCGGAGGACGGCAGCTTCCCGCGCGAGCTCAAACGCACGAAGCCGTACGGCTATTCACTCTTCAACGCCGACGCGATGGCCACCGTCTGCCGGATTCTCTCCACGAAGGATGACAACCTGTGGACGTACGAGACGCCTGACGGCAAGTCGATGCGCAAGGGCGTCGCGTGGCTGTATCCGTTCATCAAGGACAAGTCGTCCTGGCCGTTCAAGCAGGACGTGATGTACTGGAATGAGTGGCCCGTCCGCTCGCCCGTCCTGCTGTTCGGCGGGCTCGCGTATGACGAATCGAAGTATCTTGAGCTCTGGAAGACGCTGGAAGCGAACCCCACGAACGAGGAAGTGCTGCGGAACCTGCCGATCCGCCAGCCGGTGTTGTGGGTGGAGTGAGGTGCGTTCTTGTCTTGGCTCCCTCTCCTCGGTACTCCGGGGAGAGGGCAGGGAGAGGGGCGAGCGATGTGCGACGTCAATGTATCGGTCCACTCGCCAACGCGCGCGTGTCGTCGAATCGACCGGTTCTCAGGCATCGCGCGCACCTCGCCCCTCTCCCCCGCCCTCTCCCCGAAAAACACCGGGGAGAGGGAGGGCGCTTCTCTGATTCTCGCGCACCACTGCGCAGCGGGGAGAACGATCATGCTTCGAATCGCGGCCTGTGCTTTCGTGGTGCTGTCAATCGCGTCGTCTGCACGCGCGCAACTGCGCGAAGCGCTGACGGTGAAGAGCCCCGAGGGAAACGTCGAGATCAAGCTCCTCCCCGGCGAGCCGCGCCTGCGGTTCACTGTCGTCATGAACGGCACGACAGTCATCGAGCCTTCGCCGATCGCGTTCACGCTCGATGGCGTCGACCTTGCCGAAGGCGCCGCGCCGACCCCGGCGCGCCAGAACTACGCCGTGAACGAAGAGTATCCCACGCGCGGCGCGCACGCGCTTGCCGTCAACTATTGCAACGGCATCCGCCAGACGATGAAGCACGCCGGGAGCGGGCAGGAGTTCACGATCGACCTCCGTGCCTACCGCAACGGCGCGGCGTTCCGATTCATCGTCCCCGGCGACGCGGGGAAGGGTCACGTCCCCGACGAAACGACGACGTTCACGCTGCCGGCGGGGACGATGGCCTGGTCGCACAACCTCCGCGGACATTACGAGGGGGTGTACGAGAAACGCGACGTCGCCGCGATCGAGTCGGGCACGTGGCACGCGTCGCCGATCACGTTCAAGCTGCCAGGCGGCGCGTACGCGGTCGTCACCGAAGCCGCGCTCGCGAATTACAGCGGCATGGCGCTCGAAGCCGACGGGCAGCGCGGGTTCCGCATCGGGCTCGGCCATCGCCAGCCGGTTTCGCACCCGTATGAGCTGCGCTACACGAAGGAAGACATCGCGCGATTGAGCAAACCCGCGGTGATCGACGGCACGATCACGACACCCTGGCGCGTCGTGATGCTCGCACCGGACCTGAACGGCCTGGTCAACTCCGACCTCATCACCAACCTCAACCCGCCCCCGGACAAGAAGCTCTTCCCGGAGGGTGCGCTCACGGCGTGGGTGCTGCCCGGTCGCGCGGTGTGGCGCTACCTCGACAATGAAATCGTCGCGCCCGATGCGCGCAGCACGACGCGCCCGACGACGCAACCCACGACGGCGCCCGCAGCGACGCCCCCGTTGG
>JBAUGM010000204.1:0-10639 GCA_049679725.1 Tepidisphaeraceae bacterium | reverse complement strand
GCCATGAGTCAGCCCACGAGCACAACGTCGACCCCAACCCCCTCCGGCCGCCCGCAAGGCGCCGCCGCCGCCGGCCCCGAGATCCAGCGGCAGTTCGTCAGCTTCGCCTATTTCCGCATCGACCCCGCCATCCGCCGGTTGCCCGATGCGGAAAAGTGGGAAGCGCGCAGCGAATTCCTCAAACTCTTCCAGTCGCCGTGGAAGAATCTCATTTCCCTGTCCTACAGCACCGTCGGCCTCAAGGCCGACACCGACTTCCTTCTCTGGCGGATCAGCGCCTCGCCCGATGCGTTTCAGGAACAGCAAGCGACGATGAACAAGACGCGCGTCGGCGCGTACCTGTCGATGCCGCACTCGTTTTTGTCGATGACCAAGCGCAGCATGTACATCGACAAGCTCGACCCCTTCCACACCGCCGAGAGCCGCACGCACATCATCCCCGGCAAGCGGAAGTACCTGTTCGTCTACCCGTTCGTGAAGACGCGCGACTGGTACCTGCTGCCGCTGGAGAAGCGGCAGGAGATCATGGACCACCACATCAAGGTCGGCAACGAGTTTCCCAGCGTGAAGCTCAACACGACCTACAGTTTTGGTTTGGACGACCAGGACTTCGTCGTCGCGTTCGAGACGGAGGAGCCGAAGGATTTCCTGGACCTGGTGATGAAACTCCGCGAGACCGAGAGCAGCAAGTACACCCAGCGTGATACGCCGATCTTCACCTGCGTGCAGATGCCGATGGAGAAGATCCTGGATCAGTTGTTTTGAGCGGCCTTTGCACTTCGATGTTCGGCGTTCGGCGGGGAAACGCGAACATCGAACATCCAACGCCCAACGCCGAACGAAAACGGCGACGGCGGACGGCGCAACCACGTCCGAGCCGCGAGTCCCCGTTTTGCGCGGCGGCGGGGCGGCTTCCGCTCGTTGCTCCGCGAAATGCATCCATGCCGCCCTTGATGCGGTAGGATGCAGTGGGCGCGCTGGCGAGTGCGTTGGAGTCGAAGTACGGCAAGTACAATGTCTCTGCGGCGTCGAAGTTGCTATGGCTTCGACACCGATTGGCCGGTCGTGAATTGCGATGGGCAGGCAGCGTCCAACACGCGCGAAGAAGAGGGGTCACGTCCAAGACGCGGACGCGGAAAAGGGGTCACGTCTGAAGGCGGAAAAGGACGCGGAAAAGGGGTTTCATTCTCGCCAGGGCGAGGCCGCTGGTCGAGTGGAAGAATCAGACGTGACCCTGGGGATCGAGTCGCAGTCGTTGGGGCGCCGAAGCCCGCGCGTCCGAAGGAAAGATCGACCCGCAGATGGTCGCCAAGGCCCGCGAGCTGCGCGACCGGTATTTGGAGCAGGTCAACGACCGGTTGCTCCTCGCGTCGAGCGGGAAGTATGACGTCAGCCGGGGACTCCAATCCGCCATCCGCAATCCCCTGCCTTCCCGCCGCCTTCCCGCGGCGTGAGCGGGCGGTCACCTTGAGCCCCGCGTCGCGGCGCATAAGATGGACCGTTTCGCGCAACGAGCCGGATCGCCTCTCTCGGCCACTTGCTCCGCACGACGATTTGAGAGGAAGCACGCTTTTAACGAACGACAATGAGCACTCAGAACAACCCTTTCGGCGCCGAATCGACACTCTCCACCCAGGCGGGCGACGTCCGCGTCTTCCGCCTCAACAAGCTGACCGAGCTCGGCGTCGGCCATCTGGAGAAGCTGCCGTTCTCGATCAAGGTGCTGCTCGAAAGCTGTCTGCGCAACCTCGATAATTTTGAGGTGACGGAGGACGACGTCCGCCGGCTCGCGTCGTGGGAGGCGGCCAAGGTCCAGCAGGTCGAATTGCCGTTCAAGCCGGCGCGCGTGATCCTCCAGGACTTCACGGGGGTGCCCGCCGTCGTCGATTTGGCCGCCATGCGCTCCGCCATGAAGCGCGCCGGCGGCGACCCGCAGCGGATCAACCCGCTCGTCCCCGTCGACCTGGTCATCGATCACTCCGTTCAGGTCGATGCGTTCGCGAGCAACGTGGCCCTCGCGTTCAACACGAGCAAGGAGTTCGAGCGCAACCGCGAGCGCTACGAGTTCCTCAAGTGGGGGCAGAAGGCGTTTCAGAATTTTTCCGTCGTCCCGCCGGGCACGGGGATCGTGCATCAGGTGAACCTCGAGTACCTCGCCAAGGTCGTCATGGTGAAGAACGGGGTCGCGCTCCCGGACTCGCTCGTCGGCACCGACAGCCACACCACGATGATCAACGGCCTGGGCGTCGTCGGGTGGGGCGTGGGCGGGATCGAGGCCGAGGCGTGCATGCTCGGCCAGCCGATCTACATGGTCACCCCGCAGGTCGTCGGCTTCAAATTGAAGGGCGAGCTGCCGGAAGGCTCGACCGCGACCGATCTCGTGCTGACCATCACGCAGATCCTCCGCTCTCATGGCGTCGTCGAGAAATTCGTCGAGTTCTACGGTGAAGGGCTCGCCAGCATGACCGTCGCCGACCGCGCGACGATCGCGAACATGGCCCCCGAGTACGGCGCGACGATGGGGTTCTTCCCCGTCGACGAGCAGACGCTCACGTACATGCGCCTCACCGGCCGGCCCGAAGCGCAGATCGACCTCGTCGAGCGCTACTGCAAGGAGCAGGGGCTGTGGCGCACCGCGTCGATCGAGCCGCAGTTTACGGAGAAGCTGGAGCTGGACCTCAAGACGGTGATGCCGTCCGTCGCCGGCCCGCGCCGGCCGCAGGATCGCGTGGAGATCCGCGGCGTGAAGCAGGCGTTCCGCTCGGCGCTGGTCGACGTGTTCAAGAAGGAAGTCGGCGAGAGCGCCACGCCGCGCCTGGACCGCTGGAGCGCCGAGGCGCCCATCGTCCCCACACGCGAAGGCATCCGCGACGAGGACGAGACCGAGGCCGCCACCACCGAGCACATCAAGGACGACATCAAGAAGGGCAGCGCCATCGCCGTCATGGAAGACAAGTGGCTGAAGCTCACGCACGGCGACGTCACCATCGCCGCCATCACCAGTTGCACGAACACGAGCAACCCGTCGGTCATGGTCGCGGCCGGTTTGCTTGCGAAGAAGGCGGTCGAGAAGGGACTGAAAGTTCCGCCGTACGTGAAGACATCGCTCTCGCCGGGTTCGCGCGTGGTGACGGATTATTTCGACGCCGCGGGGCTTACGCCTTACCTCGACAAGCTTGGCTTCCAGACGACCGGCTACGGCTGCATGACGTGCATCGGCAACTCCGGCCCATTGCCGGAACCGATCGCCAACGCGGTGGAGCAGGGCGACCTCGTCGTCGCGTCGGTCCTCTCGGGCAACCGTAACTTCGAGGGGCGCATCAACCCGCACGTGAAGGCGAACTACCTCGCGAGCCCGCCGCTGGTCGTCGCGTACGCGCTGGCCGGCACGGTCGACATCAACCTGATGGACGAGCCGCTGGCGAAGAACGACAAGGGCGAGCAGGTTTACCTGAAGGACATCTGGCCGACGCAGGCGGAGGTCAACTCGACGATCGCCGCCGCGGTGAAGCCCGAGCAGTTCCAGAAGCAGTACGGCAACGTCGCCGACGGCAATGACGAGTGGAACAGGATTCCCGTCAAGGGCGGTGAACTGTTCAACTTCGAGGACAGCAGCACCTACATCCAGGAGCCGCCGTTCTTCGCTGACCTCTCGTCCGAGCCGCGTCCGATCAAGGCGATCAACGGCGGGCGCGTGCTCGTGATGGTCGGCGACAGCGTCACCACCGACCACATCTCACCCGCCGGCAGCATCAAGAAGGACTCGCCCGCGGGCGCGTATCTTCTGGAGCACGGCGTGGGCGTGCTCGACTTCAACAGCTACGGCAGCCGCCGGGGCAACGATCGCGTGATGACGCGCGGCACGTTCGCCAACATCCGCCTCCGCAACCTCCTCGCCCCCGGCACCGAGGGCGGCGTGACGCGCTACCTCGGAAAACCCGGCGAGTTCGGCGACGAGGTGATGAGCGTCTACGACGCCAGCGTGAAGTACCAGCAGGCCGGCGTCCCGCTGGTCGTCCTCGCCGGCAAGGACTACGGCATGGGCAGCAGCCGTGACTGGGCCGCCAAGGGTGCATACCTGCTCGGCATCAAGGTGGTCATCGCCGAGAGTTTTGAGCGCATCCACCGCAGCAACCTGGTCGGCATGGGCGTGCTGCCGCTGGTCTACAAGAAGGGCCAGAGCCGCTCGACGCTCGGGCTGACGGGCCTGGGCACGTTCGAGATCGAGATCGGCGACGATTTGAAACCCATGCAGGACGTGAAGGTGCGCGTCACCAATCGCGAAGGCGACCCGATCGAATTCCTCACGACCTGCCGCATCGATACGCCGGTCGAAATCGAGTACTACCGCAACGGCGGGATCCTGCACACGGTGCTGCGGCGGATGCTGAAGGGCGGGCGGTAAGACCGCCGGCAGGGTATACTTGCTCACATGAACGAGCGAATCGTGCTCGATCCTCAGATCCTGGTCGGCAAGCCCGTTGTGCGCGGCACGCGCCTGGCCGTCGAGTTCATCGTCGGGCTGCTCGCCGATGGTTGGTCGCAGCAGGACGTGCTGGCCAATTATCCTGACCTCCATCGCGAGGACATCCTGGCGTGTCTGGCTTACGCGCGCGAGCGGCTTCAGACCGAGCGCGTCTACCCGATGACCGCGTAACTTCATGCTCCGGCTTCTGGCGAACGAGAACATTCCCGCTGCCGCCGTCTCCGAGCTTCGCAGCCGCGGTCATGACGTCCTCTGGGCTCGCAGCGGCCTTCCGGGCGCTTCCGATGAGGTCGTCTTGGCGCGCGCACTCGCGGAGCAGCGCGTCCTGATCACGTTCGACAAGGACTTTGGTGAACTCGTCTATCGATGGGGGCGCGAGGCGTCGTTCGGCATCGTACTGTTTCGATTCGCAACGGCGTCACCGCTCGACGCGGCGACGAAGATCGCCGCAGGACTGGAGTCGCGATCTGATTGGCAGGGAATGTTTTCAGTGATTGAAGAGCATCGGATACGGATGTCCGCTCTTCCGTAAGCGCCGCGAAGGCGACCCGATCGAGTTCCTCACGACCTGCCGCATCGATACGCCGGTCGAAATCGAGTACTACCGCAACGGCGGGATCCTGCACACGGTGCTGCGGCGGATGCTGAAGGGCGGGCGGTGAACGGGGTCAGCCATTGAAGTCGAAGGTGCTTTGCCCGTCGGGTTTGCGACGGGCGATGTTTCGCCATATCCGACTTCCGGCCTTGTCGCGTGAACAGAAAATCAACTGGTAGAGGAATCGTCCGTTTGGGAGGCAGATTCTCTCGTACTCAAACTCGGACAAGGTTTTGAGCACGTGTGCTCATTGATCTCTTGGAGCCGCGAGCATTCTGTCGAGCCAGGGGGTTCCAAGGACACGGTCAAGATTCGAGTCCGGTTTACCTTGGTACACGTTCTCCCAGTTTCGCAAGGCATCAAGGTGATCCGGGAAGAAGATGATGAGATCGACGCGCCGAGCCGATAGGGCGCGCAGCGTTTCGAACCGCAGGTGCAAACCGTGTGGATCAAGGAAAGCAAGTGACAGCGCATTGGATGGCAGCGCGGTTACCACTTCGGCGATCTTAAGGTTTGCATCTCCGTTTAGAAGCTGGGGCTGCGAGGGTTGAGGGAATCGCTCAATTCGGGTTTGAAGCGCCTCGAAAGGCTTTTTCTTCAGCTCGCAAAGGTGGAGGCGGGCGAACGGGTTGGGGGCTTGCGCGGCAATCAGCGGTGAGCCCCAATCCAAACCGTTGCCTTCGACTTCCTCGATGCCAGCACTGGCAAAGAGGTCGATGTAGTGCAATCCTCCCCAGCCTTTCGCCTTCATCGCGGTCGTGAACGCGTCAATGTAGCGACGAAGAAAGTGATGCTTGTCCGCCGACCATGCGCCTACCTTAGGAGTGAAAAGGCCGTCATTAGCGGGCGCAGGCAACTCGAACATCGTCATCCCTCCCTGCCGCGGCGCATGGCATTTGATCCCAAGTGCGTCCGCAGAGCGTGCGACCCGTTCGTTTCTTCTGGACGCCGCCCCACTGCTTGAAGAAAAACGGCACGCCTGCGGACAGACACCGATCGCGAATCTGTTCGACCCAGCGCGCCTCGATCGGTCGTGCGCCGGGTCCCGACTCGCCGCCCACGATCACCCAATGAATCCCGTTGAGATCAAGTCTCGGAAGTGGCCCGAGCAATGGCTCAAGGGACAGGAATCGAGTCTTGGCGGGAATTGTTCGCAGGCTGGACGCGCGACTCGCGACAAGAACGTTTTCGATGCTCGTTCCCATCCAGATATTAGATGACCAGTTGAGATCCGCAGCGTACGCGGCTGCGATCTCTGGGCGCTTTGTCAGTATCTGGAAGCTGTGGCGAGGGCACTCATTCATCACTCGAAAGACCCGGCGGATGTAGTGGAGCGGAACATCCGGGTGGAAGAGATCACTCATCGAATTGACGAATATTCGCCGCGGCTTCCGCCAGCGAGCCGGTAGCTCGAGTGCCTTCGGCTGCAGGGTGAGCTTGAACCCGTTCGCATACTGCGAAACCCCCATCGCTTGAAGTCGCTTCGCCATGCGCTCGGCATAGCAGTGCTTGCAGCCCGCGCTCACCTTCGTGCATCCGGTCACGGGGTTCCAAGTGGCTTCTGTCCATTCAATAGTCGATCCCTGCGCCATGGCACTCCCAATTTGAACGATACCAAACAATTGCCGAACTAACAATCGACATTATTCAGATCGGAGAAAACCGATTGGCGTCTCTAGCAATACCCGATGGGAGGTCCGATTCATCGGTCAACGCCCTGTCCGAACTCTCGCGAAAAGCCGGCGCCAGCGCGGCTGAAGTGCGAAGAAAGAGGACTCCCTGGGACTTTTGTTATTGAGTGATGTTCCTTTTGTTACCCCCGCGTCGCTTCGGCGTCGCGATTGGGCGGGCGGCGAGGTTGGCGGCCTCGGCTTTCAGGCAGGCGATGAAGCGATCGCCCAGCCGCGAGCGGCCGCGCGTTTTGTGCCAGGCGACGACGACACGGCGATGGAGCTTGGGGTCGTCGACGGGGGTGTAGGTGCAGACGCCGTGGGCGTCGGTCGCGGCGCACATGCGGGGGACGAGCGAGACGCCCAGCCCCAGCTCGACGAGGCTGCGGACCGTCGTGAGCTGCGTCGTGCGGCAGACGATCCGCGGGCTGATACGGCGCTGGCGGCAGAACGAGCTGACCTGCTCGCCGAGACAGTGCAACTCGTGCAGGACGACGGCGGGTTGGCCTTCCAGTTCTGATGGGCGGATGCCGCGCCCGCGCGCCAGCGGGTGGCCCGCGGCGGCGGCGACGAGCAGAGGCTCGGCGACGAGCTGCTCGGTCGCGAGCCGATCATCGTCCAGTGGCAACGCGCAGACGCACAGGTCCAGCTCGGCGCGGATCAGGCCTTCGACGAGGTTCCCGGTCAGATCCTCACGCACGAGCAGCTGCGCCTGCGGCTGGGCCTTGAGAAATGCGCTGACCGCGCCGGGCAGCAGGAAGGGTGCGACGGTGGGGATCGCGCCGATCGTGAGCGCGCCGCGGCCGTCGTCGATCTCCTCCGCGACGCCGCGCTCCACGCCGTCCACCTCCGCGAGGATGCGGCGGGCGCGCGGGAGCAGCGCGCGGCCGGCATCGGTCAGCGCGACCGTCCGTCCCAACCGATCAAACAACCGGCGCCCGACCTCGCGCTCCAGCTTCTGGATCTGCTGGCTCAGCGACGGCTGCGCCACGTCGCACGCGGCCGCCCCCTTGCTGAAACTGTTCGACTCGGCGACGGCCACGAAGTAGCGGAGCTGGTGCAGCTCCATAGGAATCTCCTATGCAAGAGAGAGGAATGTAATCTTGGACGCCTATGGCGCAAAGGGCTAAGGTGCGATGACGAACGAACGAAGGCTCGCCGCGCACACACCTACGGCCGGCGCCGTTGCCGGCATGTCGTGCGGCGAGCCCAGGAGCCCACAGGCGACGAGAAGGAGACCCGTCATGATCTTACGCATCGACCGACTACCCATCGAGCTGCCCGCCCCGAAGAAGCAGGACCCCGCGTCCGCCGCCAGCGTGCAGGAGCTGCTCGGCGGACGCTTCGGGGAAATGTCGACGCTGATGAACTACACCTACCAGTCCTTCAACTTCCGCGGGCGCGACGGTGTGCGGCAGTACTACTCGCTCATCGCCAACATCGCCGCCGAGGAGTACGGCCACATCGAGATCGTCGCCGCGACGATCAACTCGCTGCTCCAGGGCCCGGCCAAGAAGAACGGCAAGGCCGCCAACGTCACCGGGACCCCGCTGGGCATGGGGCAGGACGGGACCGGCAACCGCCATCACTTCATCGCGACCGGGCTGGGCGCCTTGTGCGGCAACGCGGCCGGCAACGCCTGGACGGGCGACTACGTCTTCAGCAGCGGCAACCTCATCCTCGACCTCTTGCACAACTTCTTCCTCGAGAACGGCGCGCGCACGAATAAGCTGCGCGTCTACGAGATGACGAGCGACCCCTGCGCCCGCGAGATGCTGGGCTACCTGTTCGTCCGCGGCGGCGTCCACGCGCTCGCGTACGGCAAGGCGCTGGAACAGCTGACCGGCGTGAAGATGAGCGAGATGCTCCCGATCCCCAAGATCGAGAACAAGATGTTCCCCGAGGCCGCGAAGTTCGAGAAGCAGGGGATGCACCGCAAGCTCTATCGCTTCAGCCCCAACGACTACAAGGAGGCCGGCGCGGTGTGGCAGGGCAACCACCCGGACGACAACAAGCCGCTGGAGTTCATCGACGGCCCGCCCGATGGCGGCAAGCAGGTCGACCTCGTCGGCATCTCCGAAGCCTTCGCGCCGGAGTACAAGGCGGAAGAAATCTTCGAGATGGCGCAGAAGCTCTACAAGAAGGCGCAGAATAAGTAACGCACATCAGGATTGAAACGTGCTCGCTGCGTCCTCGACGAAGCGCCGCGTGGCGCAGCGAGCTCCGTCATCCTGAGGTACTCCGAAGGATCTTGCCGCGAACGCGAGGGCCTCCTCAATTTCCGCTAGATCCTTCGGAGTACCTCAGGATGACAAAACAAATGAGGCACGCACGCACCTTCGCGTAGCGGCTTGCGCGGTCTTTTCATCGCGATGACGCAAGCGACGCTCCGACCGCGGCGGCGGGATGGCAGTCGCTTGCGTCTTCGCGACCACTACGCGTGCGGCGCATCCCGACCGTTGGAATCGGCGATGTGCTGGTTGATGCGGGCCTCGAGCTCGCTGAAGTCGAACGACGCCTTGACCCAGTAATCGTTCGCGCCGTGAGAGAAGGCGTGCGCGATGCGGGATGGATCGCTAACGGCGCTGAACATGATGACGGGGAGCCTCGCGGTCCGTGGATTCTCGCGCACGGCGCGCAGCACGGCGAAGCCGTCGAGCCCGGGCATCATCACGTCGAGGATCATCAAATCGGGGATTTCGCTCTGAAGCTGCGCCAGCGCCGCCTCGCCGCTGAGGAAAGCGGTGCCGCGGTGGCCCACTTGACGCAGCAGTGCGACCATCGCACGCGAGACGTCGGGCTGGTCGTCGACGACCCAGATCCTTCCCATGGACATGCGCTCCACCGTCCGTGCTTTCACCGAGAAACGAAGTGTCGGGGAAAGCTTAGCAACGGCGCCGGCCCGTGCAACGTGCAATTTATTAAGAGGTGGGGCGCGTCACGCTCTCGGCCTGGTCAATGCTTCCGATTGCGGGAGGTCCTTGAGGCTGTTGAGCCCGAAGAGTTCCAGGAAGCGTTTTGTGGTGCCGTACAGAATCGGGCGGCCCGGCTCCTCGGCGCGGCCGGCGATCTTCACGAGGTGTTTTTCCATCAGGTTGCGGATCGTCTCGCCGCAGGCGACGCCGCGAATCGCTTCGATGTCCACGCGCAGCAGCGGCTGCTTGTAGGCGATGATCGCCAGCGTCTCCAGCGCCGCCTTGCTCAGCTTCGCGTCGATCTCGCGCTGGTGGAATCGCTTGAGCGCCTCGCCGTGCTCCGGCAGCGTGAGCAATTGGTACCCGCCCGCCACCTGCTCCACGCGAAACGCGCGGCCGGTCGACTCGTACTGCTCGTTGAGCGATTTGATGGCGGCGCGGATCGGCTTCGTCGCCGCCACGTCCATCAACTCCGCGAGCTTGCCCGCGGTGAGGGGGTGGTGCGTGCTGAACAGCAGCGCTTCGAGCAGGCCGGCGTTGACGGTCACGTCCGCTGTATCCGTTGCGTCGGCGGACTCATCGTCCGCCTCGGCGACGGCGCCGTCGGGCGGCTCGGCGGCGTTGAAGCGCGTCTCGGTTTCGTCCGGTTGGGGATCGGGCTCGTCCATCAGCATCGTGTCATCCACGTCGTCATCCCTGACCAATCGCATGGGGCGACCTCCGATCTTGCCGATATTATCGGTCGTGGCAAGCGAGGGCGATGAGGAAATCGAGTGACGCGCGGGCTGAGATGTCATCCTGAGGTACTCCGAAGGATCTCCCGCCCTCGGATGCCAGAGATCCTTCGGAGTACCTCAGGATGCAATACTGTCCGGAACTCTGACGCTCAATAGCGTATTCATGCGCTTGCGCGTCATCCGCGTTTGTGCTCCACTGCCGGCGTGAGCGAGCGGGCGACGACAACGCGGAAGGA
>JBAUGM010000203.1:0-3159 GCA_049679725.1 Tepidisphaeraceae bacterium | reverse complement strand
GCTCGTGACAAGCGCGGGTTGCGTGGCGGGGCGGGTCGTCGGTTTGGTCGTCGCCGACGTTCCGGGCGTGCCGAACAGCACCGTACGCTGCGGCGTCTCACGGTTCGCCGCGTACCAGTCGAACTCCCACCGGAGCTGATAAAACTTCATCCCGCGCAGCGGCGGGCCCTCGTGCTCCTTTCGCTCGCGGCGCTTCTCGTAATCATTCAACAGCCCAACGAGCGCCTTCCCTGCCGCCTGCGGGTCGGAACTGTTCCTGCGGTTGCTGAGGATGTACAGCCGCATGAGTGACGGGCGGACGCGGTTCGTGCCCATGATGCCGGTCATCTTGCTCGTGATGGGGATCTCCGTGCCATCGGCCGTGACGCCCCAGAGCTCCTCGGAGGTGAACGGCTCGGGCTTGTTGATCCGCGCGAACATCGGGTAGCAGGCGAACGGCCAGTGGTCGTGCTGCCGCCAGGCATCGAACAGGTGCCCGGCGACGATGAAGAGGACCAAGCCGCTCACCAACAACATGCGAAATCGGGACATGCGTTCACCGTGGATCGGCCGGGCGTTCGCGATCACGTTAAAAGGGAAACTGGCACGTTCTCCGGCGAGGTTGTGGCTTGGGCGTCTCGCCCGAGTTTTCTTTCTCTCTCTATCTACTGATTTGCCGCAAAGAACGCCAAGGACGCCAAGGAAGACAATAGAATCATCCTTCTTCTGTTTTTCTTGGCGATCTTGGCGTGCTTTGCGCTCTTTGCGGTTGTATTGATCCTATGGACGGACGCAAGAAAAAGGAGGCCACCGCCCGATAAAGCTTGTTGAAGGGAATGTGCGCCGATGGTCCAGCAACTGTTGCCGCTGCTGCCGCAGGAGATCGGGCAGGCCGCGCTGTACGCGGCCATGTTCGGGACGCTGCTCGGCGCGGGGTTATGGCTGGTCGGGGCGCGGTTCAGTCGTCCGATGATGACGCTGGTGGCCGTGTCCATCGGCGCGATGGTCGGGCGGATGGTGCCGGGCTGGATGGGGTGGAACGTGAACTCGATGGCCGCCTCCGTCGGTGGGGCGGTCGTGCTCGGGATGAGCGCGTTCGTGCTGCACCGCGTGTGGGTCGGTGTCGGGCTGGGCGTCCTGCTGGCGTGCTGGGCGGCGCTGGTGACGTGGATCACGAGCAACGGCGGCGCCGAGTGGGCGTGGCCGGCGGTGGACGCGACGACGACGCTCGCGTCGTTCGGCCAATCCGTGTGGGAGGGTTTGCCCGACAAGGTGCGCACGATCCTGCCGTACGCCAGCGGCGGCGCGGCGCTGAGCGGATTCCTCGCGGCCCTGCTGTGGCCGCGCGTGGCGGTGGTCATGCTGTACAGCGCGCTGGGCGCATCCCTGCTCGTCGGCATGGGATTGACTGCGATCGAGAACGGCCGGCCCGAGTGGATGCGCATCGTGCCGGCGCAGACGTGGGCGCAGGTGGCGGCGCTGGGTGGGATCGTGCTGTTCGGCGCGATCGTGCAATGGCAACTGTCGCCCAAGCCCAGGGCCAGCGCGCCGACTGAGGCGGAGCCCAAGGCGGAAAATTAGGAGCGATTTTCACGATGACTCCCGCAACCCAACCCGCCGTCGAAGCCGCCAGCGCGGTGAACCCCGCGTGGCTCAACGTTTCCGTCCATTGGCCGGGGCAGACGGACCTGATCACCTGGTGCAACAACATGGGACCCGGCCTCGCGACGATCCTGGTGATCGGCGGGATCGTCTACCTCGTCTTCGGCGTGTACCTGTACAAGGCGCTGATAACGATCAACCTGGCGGTCGTTGGCGCGTACCTCGGCGCGCTCATCGGATTCAAGACCGGCGGCAGCGCGGCGATGATCCCGTGGGCGCTGATCGGCGCGTTCTGCTTCGCGGCCCTCACGTGGCCGCTCATGAAGTACGCCGTCGCGGTGATGGGCGGGTTGTACGGATTTCTCCTGGGCGCGGCGATCTGGCGCACGGGCGGACTGGAGGCGCGCTACGCGTGGGCGGGCGGGGGGATGGGGCTCATCGGCTTCGGGATGCTCTCGTTCATCCTCTTCCGCGGCAGCATCATGATGTACACGAGCCTGCAGGGCTCGGTCATGCTCGTCTTCGGGCTGCTCGGGTTGATCTTCAAGTATCAGAGCCTCTCGCCCAAACTGCTGGCGAGCTTGACCAGCCAGCCGATCGTGCTGCCGCTCTCGATCTTCATCCCGACGGTGCTCGGCCTCATCTACCAGCAGACGCAGTTCGGCGCGGCGGCGGAAAGCGGCGGCGGTGGGGGTGGAGGCGGGGGCGGCGGGAAGAAGTGACTGTCGAACATCCAACACCGAACACCGAACATCGAACATCGAACGAAAGCATGATCTTCACTTCGATGTTGGGCGTTCGATGTTGGATGTTCGATGTCCAATCCCTTCGCCCTCGATGAACGTCAGCAAATCCGCCATGTCCTGCGGCGTCATGCCCACTTCCAATCCCTCCGGCATCATCGATCGCCCCTCGCTGCTCATCTTCTTGATCCGCGGGCGCTGGATCGTCGTCTCCTTGCCGTACGCCTGACGCAGCGTGATGCCGGCGGGCGTGTCGCTGACGAGGAGGCCGAGGACGCTCTCGCCGTCGGTCGTGTCGATCTGGTACGAGATGAAGTTCGGCTGCACCTCGCGGCTGGGGTCGATGATGTTCATCAGCAGCTTCTCCCGACCGGCGTTGCGGACGGTCGTGAGATCGGGGCCGAGCTCGAAACCCTCGTTGCCGAGCTTGTGGCAGGAGATGCAGAGCTTCTGGTAGATCGCGTGTCCGCGCGTCGTGTCGCCGGTGAGGGAGAGGGCGGGGCGGAAGCTCTCGACGACCGTCTCGCGCGGCTGCGTCGTCGGCGAGGCGAGGAGCGAGGTCGCGAGGTCTTTCACGCCCGCATCAGCGTGCGTACGGAGGAACGTGACCTGCGACGCGCTCAGGTCCGCGCGCGGAACCTGATCCGACTTGATCGCGTTCAGCAGCGCCGTCGCGCGCTCGGGGCGCTTGAGGAGCACGTCGAGCGCTTCGCTGCGCACGCGCGGGCGGAAGGTCGTCCAGCGCTTGACCAATTCATTGGCGACGTCAGCGCCGCTCAGCCGATCGAGCGCCGACAGCGCCGCCAACTGCAACTGCTGCGACTTTGGCTCGTCC
>JBAUGM010000202.1:0-3676 GCA_049679725.1 Tepidisphaeraceae bacterium | reverse complement strand
CGTAAGTATCGATCGTGCCGTCATTTGGGGGAGAAATTGTCGACAAGTCCCGCCTGTCGGCTCGCCGATTGGACCTGTACATTCATCGGGTCGGTCGCCACAATATCGGCCGCGGCCGAACCTCAGGGAACTCGCCGACGTTTAATCCGTTTACGCTCCGTGAACCTCAGCATCACCCTTGAACAACCCGACAAGAAGCTGGCCCTGTTCGGGTCCGCGGACCGCTATCTGCGCATGATCCGGGATACGTTCGGCGTTCAGATCGTGAACCGCGAAGACGAGTTGCGGCTGGCCGGGGAACGCGATCAGGTAAGCAAGGCGGCGGCGGTGCTGGATCAGATGCAGCGCAAGCTCCGCCGGCAGGACTGGCTGAGCGTGGAGGACGTCGGGCAGGCGATCGGACGGGCCGCGGACGAGAAGCGTGAGCAGACGGCGGATGAGATCGACGTCTTCGCCAAGGACCACGCGATCAAGCCCAAGACCGACGGCCAGCGGCGGTACGTCGACACGATGCTCAAGAACGACCTGACGTTCTGCATCGGCCCCGCCGGCACCGGCAAGACGTACCTCGCCGTCGCGGCGGCCGCGAGCATGCTCAAGCACGGGCAGGCGCGACGACTGGTTTTGGCGCGCCCCGCGGTGGAAGCGGGCGAGCGACTTGGGTTTCTGCCGGGCGACCTTCAGGCGAAGGTCAACCCGTACTTGCGGCCCCTGTTCGATGCGCTGCACGACATGATGGACTTCGAGCAGGTCAAGCGGTTCATGGTCAACGACGTGATCGAGGTCATCCCGCTCGCGTTCATGCGCGGGCGGACCCTCAACGACAGCGTGATCATCCTCGACGAGGCACAGAACACGACCCCGTCGCAGATGCTGATGTTCCTGACGCGGCTCGGCCACGACAGCAAGATGATCGTGACCGGCGACGCGACGCAGGTCGACCTGCCCGAGGAGCAGAGCAGCGGGCTGGTCGACGCCCTGGAGCGACTGCGGGGCGTGAAGGGGATTGGCGTGGTGGAGCTCGAACGCGGCGACATCGTCCGGCACCGGCTGGTGCAGAACATCGTCAACGCGTACGAAAGGAAATGACGAATGTCGAAGCCGGAATGACGAATCAATGACGAAGCCCCAATGACGAAGAGGGCGCACATGCACCTCGTCATTCGGATTTCGTCATTCGTCATTGATTCGTCATTCTGGTTTCGACATTCGGGCTTCCCGAAGGCAAGTATGCTGAGCTTCTTCCGCAAAGCCCCCGCTCGTCGTGCGGAGATTCGCAAGAATCGGCCGGACACCGTCACGCGACGGTGGGAGCTGATGAGGGCGAGCGGGGTTCCCGTATCGCTGGCGATCGCGGCGGCGTTCGCGCTGATCGCGATCGCGATCCTCGCGCTGCGCGAAGAGGTCGTCCCCCACCGGCCGGGGCAGTTCGCGGCGCACGACATCGTCAGCCGCATCGACTTCACGTTCCACGACGGCCGCAAGCTCGATGACGCCCAGCGCGCCGCGCGGTCGGCGACCCCGCGCGTCTACACGGAGGACGCCGCGCTGTGGAGTCGCGTGGAAGCCGCCCTTTTGGCGATCCCGGACCAGATCGCCACCGCCGCCTCGCCCGAGGAGCTGCGCGAGCCGCTCAACAAGATCATCGACAGCGGAACCTTCGACTACATCAAGCCCCTGGCGGCCAAGGACGCGCGGCGTGAGTACGACGCGCAGATCGAGCAGTACATGACCGCCCTCCGCGCTGAGGGGCTGGTCATCCTCGACCCGGACGAGCGCGCGGTCGATGCCAACCGCACGAACATCACGGTCCGCTCCGCCGACGGCACGCGCACGCAAACCACGGCGACGTCGACGACGTTCGAGACCGCCAAGGGCGCCCAGATCGAGAACCGGCTCCAGGGCATCGCCGCGCGCAACCTGCGGCTGCCGCTGCAGCCGAAGGTCGTCGCGCTCACGCTCAACGCGTTGACGCCGACGCACGTGTTCGACGAGAACGCCACCGCCGAAGGGCAGAACAAGGCCGAGGCCGCCGTGCTGTCGTCGGCGGGCGACATCGACTTCCAGGCCAACTATCCGCTCGTGAAGGGCGGCAATGAGATCACCGATCGCGATTGGCAGTTGCTGAAAGCCGAGACGCAGGCGTTCAACCGCACGCTCGACCGCAGCTCGGCCAAGCAGTTCATCGGGCTCGTCGGCACCGTCGTGATCATCACGGTGGCGCTGTCGGCCTACATCGCGATGTTCCAGCCGAAGGTCGTCCGCAAGCACGCGCGGGCGATCGCGATCGCCGCCCTGCTGCTGTCGATGCTGCTGCTGGGGCAGGTGTCGGGGATCGGGAGCAACCCGATCCACGTCTTCGCGGTGGCGCCGACGATCCTGGTGGCGATGATCCTGGCGATCGCCTACGACCGCCGCTTCGCCATGGGCGTGGCCATGCTGCACGCGGTGCTCGTCGCCGTCGCGGTGGGCGAAGGCTTGGGCTTCTTCCTGATCCTGCTCGCCGGGCTGCTGACGTGCTGCTTCATGCTCGACGACATCCGCAGCCGCAGCAAGCTGATCGAAGTGGGCGGCGGCGCCGCGCTGGCGATGATGGCGGCCACGGCTGCCGCGGGCCTGGTCGCGCTGGACCCGCTCGTCTACATCGGCAAGAACTGCATGTACACCGGCGCTGCCGGCATCGCGGTGGGATTCGTCGTGCTCGGCATCCTGCCGTTCATCGAGAAATCGTTCCGCATCACGACGAGCATGACGCTGCTCGAGCTGGCCGATGCGTCGCACCCCCTCCTGCGCCGGCTCGCGGTCGAAGCGCCGGGCACCTACAACCACAGCCTCCAGGTCGCCACCATCGCCGAAGCCGCGGCCGAGGCGATCGGCGTGAACTCGCTGCTCTGCCGCGTCGCGGCCTATTACCACGACGTGGGCAAGATCAACAAGGCCGACTACTTCATCGAGAACCAGCAGAGCGGCGAGAACCGGCACCTGAATCTCTCGCCCAGCGTGTCGCTGCTGATCATCATCGGGCACGTGAAGGACGGGGTGGAGCTGGCGAAGGAGTACAACCTCCCAACCAGCATCTTCCCGTTCATCCAGCAGCACCACGGCACGACGCTGGTCGAGTACTTCTACCACCGCGCCTGCAACCAGCCGCAGCAGCCCAACTGCGACGCGCCCACGATCAGCGAGACGCAGTACCGCTACCCCGGCCCCAAGCCGCGGAGCAAGGAGTGCGCGATCGTGATGATCGCCGACGCCGCCGAGAGCGCGACGCGCGCCATGCCCGAGCCCAACGCGCCGCGGATCGAGCAGCTCGTCGAGGATCTGGTCATGAAGCGGCTGCTCGACGGCCAGTTCGACGAGTGCGATCTGACGATGAGCGAGTTGGAAACGATTCGCCGGGCGTGCGTGAAGATCCTCCTGGGCATTTACCACGGCCGCATCGCATACCCGTCGACGGCGGCCGTGCAGGGCGCGCCGCCGGTGCCCGCCATCAAGACCGCGTGATTTCAAAGAAGACAACAAGCGCCGCAAAGCATCCTCCCTCTTCCCGGTACTCCGGGGAGAGGGCGGGGGAGAGGGGCGAGTTGCGCGGACCTTCGGGGCAGCGCTTGGTTCATCGATCGGCGCGATCCGTCGAGTCGAACGGTTCATCGAAGCTGCGCGCCGCTCGCCCCTC
>JBAUGM010000201.1:0-8523 GCA_049679725.1 Tepidisphaeraceae bacterium | reverse complement strand
CGTTCATCCGCGTTCATCTGCGGTTCCATCACATCCCCGACCGCAGCGACTTGAGGTGTCGCGCGAAGTGGTCGGTCAGCACTTCCTTGTACGTCTCCGGGTGCTCGCGCAGGATCTGGAAGAACGGCCCGCGAAGCTGCTCGTCTTTCAGGACCGAGCCGAACGTCGTGTGCAGGATCTGCCGGCCCGGTTCCGTGAATCCGACCGGACCCTTCACGTCCTGCCAACGCTCCAGGTACCGCTGCTCGAGCTGCACGTCGCTTAAGTCCGATGGCGGCGGCGTGGTTTCCAGCGTCGCGGAGACGTGGTACGTCGCGCGGTCGGCGTTGTAGCGGCCGCGGGCGAAATCGACGATCCGACGGAAGAACTTCACATCGTGACGCAGGATCGCGCGCAGCGCCTCAAGGTAGCTCGTACCGGCCGTCTTCACGTGGAAGAGCCCCTTCGTCGCGCGGGCGAAGGCGGGGTAGATGGCGAGCTTGTCGGACCCGCTGTGCAGGCTGAGCTTGTACGGGCCGAGCTGCTTCGCGATGGCGGCGTGGTCGGAGCAGGATTTCTCGTACCCTGCGAGAGCCTGCCCTGAGCTTGTCGAAGGGTCGCCCTTGAAGTCCACGCCCTTCTCGAAGTCCCCGATGAACCGCGGCGCCAGGCTGACCAGCTTCATCCCCTCCGACAAACACCGATCGGCCACCATGTAATGCTCGGCCAGCGTCGTCGGCTGGGGCGTCTCGTCGACGCTCAACTCGATCTCGTACGCAGCGCCCTTCGCTCGCATCACCTTGTCAATGTGCTTCGCCAGCGCCACCGCCTGGTTGACCGCCTTTGCGTACTTCACCGACGCGCGGGCGACAGCCTGATCGTCGATGGTGAGCTTCGTCCCGTTCGGCAGGTCGATCGTGCGACCTTTGTACGCCGCGACCCACTTCGCCTCGTCGCCCAAGCCCTTTACCTTCTCCGCGAGCGTGTTGGCGTCGTACGAGTCCGCGTGGCCGTCCACGTTGTCGGATGGGTCGATCGTGAAGAAGACGAACCCCGCGTCGGCCGTGCGGTCGACGTCGGACGGCGTCTTCAGGTGGTCGGCGTCCGCGCCCTGCTTGCCGCTGAAGCCCGACACGGCCGCGCCGTTCAGGGCGTCGGTCATGACTTCCGTCGCCGAGCGACCGGTGCGCGTCATCTCGCGGATCGATTGCTGGGCGAAGATCGGCTCGATCGCGCCGCCGGCCTGCTTCAGCGCCGCCACGTGGCCGGGCGTCGCAAGGCCCAAGCGATCGCCGAATCCGAAACTGGGCGCCATGCCGAGCGGCTGCGGCTTGCCGGGTGATGCTGTTGCCATGGGATTTGAAATCTCCTCCGCCGACGTGGCGTCGCGCGCGTGGTGCGTGCGTGCGTACCACGGATCGTGCGAGGGGTGAGCATAGCAAACGACCCATCAAGAAGAAATCGCCCTCTTCCTACCGGCTGCGATGAAAATCCCCTGTGGGAACGTTTGCTCGAACGTCGCAAAGCGAAAGTTGAAAAGTACAATGCCGCTCGCGTCTCGCCCAGTCTCATCCCCGCGGAAGAGGACAATCATGAAGCCGTGCCCCTGCCTCGCCTTCGTCGTCGTCACCGTCGCCGCCGCTGTTCTCTCGCTCGACGTCGAGGCACGCGCCCAGCAGCACCCGATCCCCGCATCGCGGCCGACGACCACGCAGGTCCTCTCGCGCGCCGACTGGGGCGCGCCGATCGTCGACGTCACGCGCGATGGCGAGTTGTGGATCATCGCAGGCAAGAAGCAGCGCGTCACGCTCAACCCCAAAGACCTGTCGATGTCGATCCGCTCCGGTGAGACGACCTGGTCGATGGTCCCCTCCGCCAGGAGCGACATGCTCGTCCGATCGCAGGGCGAGACGTTCCCCGCTCGCCTCGCCGACGCCGGCAAGATCGACGTGACCCCTTACGACACCGGCTACAAGACCGGCGTCAAGCTCGTCCTCAACGACTGGAAGCACAACGACAAACCGCTCGACGCGACGCTCTACCTCACCATCGCGCTGGAAGGCAAAGACGAAGAGCTCGTCTGCGACGCCCACGCCGACGAGCGCGGCGACACGTCCGTCCGACAACTCGACTGGCCCACCGCACTCGACGGCGCCGCCATCGACCACACCCTCCTCAGCAACCACCGCGGCGTCCTCCTCCCGCGTACGTGGCCCAAGCCGCACTTCCCCATCCGCTCCACCGACATGGGCGGCAACGCGAAGGTGACCGACACCTCGGAGATCCAGAGCAACGTGATCGAATCGTGGTCGATGTCGTGGTGGGGTTTCCAGCAGGGGCAAAGCGCGATGATGGTGATCGTCGAGACGCCCGACGACGCCGCCTACCAGTTCGACCACCCCGCCGGCGGCCCGACCGTCATCGGCCCGCGCTGGCGGCCATCGCTCGCGCGCTTCCGCTACCCGCGCTCGTGCCGGATGGCGTTTTTCCCGAAGGGCAACTACGTCGATCTCGCCAAGCGCTACCGGCGGCACGCGATCGACAACGGCACGTTCGTCTCACTGAACGAGAAGATCGCGCGCAAGCCGATCGTGAAGGAGCTGATCGGCACGCCCCTCTCGCGCATCGGCATCCTGACGAACATCACGCCCGACAGCCTGAAGTACTCGACGACCAACCCATCCCAGAACTACCGCATGACGCCCTTCGACGAGCGCGCCAAACAGCTCCGCGCGTACAAGGCCAACGGCCTCGACAAACTCACCGTCTGCCTGACCGGCTGGCCCAACCAGGGCTACGACCGCCAGCACCCCGATGAGCTCCCGCCCGCCCCCATCGCCGGCGGGTGGGAAGGCATGAAGCGCCTGGCCGACACGTGCAAAGAGCTCGGCTACCTCTTCTCCCTGCACGATCAGTATCGCGACTATTACACCGATGCCCCCAGCTACGACGAGCAGTTCGCCGTCCACGAAGAGGACGACTCCCGCCCCGCCAAGGGTTTCCCCGGCTCGCGTTTCGGCCAATGGAAAGTCGGCCGCATCCCCTTCATGAACAACTGGGACGGCGGCGTGATGGCCTACATGAACAACCGGCTCATGCCCGGCCACCTGGTGAAGAACTACCAATGGCTCTTCGACCACGGCATTCGCCTCGACGGCACCTACCTCGACGTCTTCGGCTACGTCCCGCCGGACGAAGACTTCAACCCCCAGCACCCCACGACGCGATCGGACGCGATCCGCGCCCGCGCCGACTGCTACCGCTGGGCCCGCAACCACATCGGCTTCGTCGGCACCGAGGCCGCCTGCGACTGGACGGTGCCGTACGCCGACATCTCCTCGCCGCTGTCATCGAACAAGGGAATCCCCGTCCCGTTGTTCAACCTCGTCTACCACGACGCGATCCTCACGCCGTACAACCCCACCGACCTCCGCGGCTACCTCAACGGCGGCCTCCCCCAACTCCGCCTCTCGCCCGACATGTCCGCCGAGGAAAAATCCCGCCTCGACCGCATGCGCCGCCTGCACGAACGCCTGGCCCTGACGGAGCTGACCAACCACGAGTTTCTGGATGGCGACAAACGCCGGGTGGAGCGGAGCACGTTCTCGGATGGGACCAAGGTGACGGTGGATTGGGAGAAGAATGCGGTGACGATCGAGCCGGAGATACAAGACGCGGTTGCGAGGTAATCGACTTGGGCGCGTGTGCCGCTGCCTGTCGCGGTATCCGACGACGAGCGGCATAATGCCCACATGGCAGAACGAATTGGGTGGACGCGCGATCAGCAACTGAACGCGCTGCGGCTTTACATGAGGACTCCGTTCGGGAAATTGCACGGCCGCAACCCGGACATCATCGCACTCGCGGCAAGGATCGGGCGCACCGCGAACGCTTTGGCCATGAAGGCCTGCAACTTCGCAAGCCTCGATCCGGGTTTTCGTCAGACGAATCGCCGGGGTCTCTCGGGGGCGAGCGAGTCGGATCGCGCGATTTGGAACGAGTTTGCGGGCAACGCGGAACGCCTCGCGGCGGAAGCGGAAGACGCGTTCGCGCGACTGGATCCCGCGCGTGCGGCACAAGAGCACGCCGAAGTACAGATACCAACTGGCGAAACCGATGTGTTGCGCGTTGTACGCGCGCGGCGCGTGCAATCCTTCTTCCGCGCCGCGGTGATGACCTCTTACGATTGTCGCTGCGCGATCAGCGGGATCGCATTGCCCGAGTTACTCGTCGCGAGCCACATCATTCCGTGGGTGGATTCGGTCGAACGTCGTGCCGATCCCCGTAATGGCCTGTGTCTCAACGCTCTTTTCGACCGCGCGTTCGATCGCGGATTAATCACGATCGACCACGAGCTTCGTGTCGTCGTCTCGCGACGATTGAGGAATGCGGCAGAAGTGGCGGAACTCCACTGTTCTCTCCGCGAGGCCGAAGGCCGTCGGCTGAGCATGGTCAGTGGTCCGAGCAGCATGTGACGGTAGTACCGTCGGCTGGAATCGATCTGCGGCACATACCGCGCAAGCTCTCCCGGCTTGCGCATTCCGCCCTTTCCCGGCGGGCAGAGCTGATCGAAGAAGTACAGCGCCAGCCACGCCCACAGTCCGGCGTCGCGCTCGACCTGGGGCAGGTCGGCCGGCGCGAGCAGTTGATCCAGGTGCTTCGCGGCCTCCAGCCGTGTCGCAAAGGGTTTGTCCTGCACTTCGACGTCGCCCTGCACCGCTTCGGACGCGCCGTCTTCCTCAAGCAGGTGCCGAGGCGGCGGCAGGGTCGGCTCGGCCTTGAGGTTGGCGAGATAGGCCGTGAACTGGGCGATGCCATCGGGCGTGAGTCGGCGGAGCTTCATGACTGTCCCTCCGGGGCGGGCTGCGCGAATCGGTTGAACAGGCCGGCGCGCGAGGTGAACGCTTGGACGGCGTCGTTGATCCAGCCTTCGACGGCCTCGAGCGTGATGTCGTCGTCCACAACGCCGGGGCAGTCGCCGACGTTCGGCAACCGCGACGCGAACCGAATCCAACGAACCCGCCAGTCGGTTTCATCCTCCTCGTCGCCTGTGTCGCGCTCGATGACGAGGATGCGCGTCAGCACCTGCCGCATGACGGCCGGCGCGAAGACGGCGCGGTGCAGCGGATCGACCAAGAACTGATCGACCCCCATCGGCACGCGGCTGTTGACTTTCAGTTGCGGCAAGTCGGCGTCGAAATCGACGCGCCACAGTTCCTCGCCGATGTCGTCGGCGGGGACGTGCTGGATGAGCGGCAGGCCGTGATCGTCCTGCTCGTCGGGCAACCGTGGATGAATCTTGTCGGCCTCGGCGAGGAGCTTGCCGAGCGCATCGCCCTCGGCGGACACCTTCACGCGGAAGAGAATGCCCTCGGGCACGGCAAACTCGTCGAGCGACCGGTCCTCCGGCGCCTGGATCGTCCCCACCCGGCCGAAATCGAATCGCTTCCACAGCGTGGAGGCGCCGCGGTACGCCTCGACGTACACGCGGGGCGGCGGCGTCACCTGGTCCAGCTTATAGTCCGCCAGCCGCAAATCGGCGACGAACGAGAGCCCGTCCCCGTCGCGTTGCAGGCGGATCGACGCGTCGGCGCGGTTGATCTTCTTCCGACCTGTGTAGTTAAGCCGCCGCGGCATCGACCACCTCCTTCTCCTTGACCTTGACGTCCACGTGCAGGTCGCGGTTGGTGTCGAAGCCGCTCACCTCGACCCGAAAGTCGTCTTCGTGGACCTGAACGAGCAACCAGTTCTCGTCGAAGTCAACGGACTCGCAGCCGTGGAACTCGCATTTCACGCCGCCGAGTCCGAGCCGGAAGTCGGCGGGGTTGTACTTGGTGAACGGGCTGCCGCGGCGCACGCCGTACGCCACCTTGATCGCCAGCATCGGCGGGCGCTCGGCATCGGGATCGCCCCGCTGCACCGTGAACCCGTTGCCCGCCTTGTCGATAACGAATCGTCTGGGCGTTTTCGGGAGATCGATGATGGGATCGTCCGGATCAAGACCCGGCTTCTTCTTCCGTTTCTCCTTGACCTTCGGCCCCGTATCGTCGTCCGACGGCAGGGAGAACAGGTCGATCAGCAGCGCGGTGTCCGGCTTCTTTTGATCCTCGCTGAGCATGCGCAGGATTTCCGGAACGCTGTGAACGACGTAGTCGATCGTCGCGGCGTGAAAGGAATACTTGTCGCGCACGAGTTCCTTCTGCCACTGCGTGTGCGCGGGGTTTTCGGCGTCGCCGAGGAACGCGGCCAGCGGCCCTTCGTCGATCACGATGATGGCGCGGACGCCCGATGCGCGCCGTGGCCGCACGTCGGCGATGATGATGCCCTCGCGGATGAAGATCATCTGTCCCTCGGCGGCCGACGGGTCGCGCTGGAGGAAGATGTCGAAGTGACAGTCGGCCGTCTGATTCGACGCTTTCAGTCGCGTCTGAAGCGGGACGCGCAACCCGACGACATCGCCGGCCTCAAGTTTGGCATGGACGGCGCCGCGCAGCTCATCGGACATGCAACCGTTCGACCATCGCGGTGCGCCCACAGCGGGTGGCGAAAGGTTCAGTCGATCCGCATCGGTGATCGTGAGGCTCGTCTCCGCCAATGCGAGGACGGGCTTCATCGCTACGGCTAAGTCTCCGTTTCGCGTTTCGATCACCGACTTGATCGTGCCGGCGTCGATGACCGTGCTCTCGCCCGCCTCGTTCACGACTTCCACGCGCAGCTTCCGCCGCAAGATGGGATAGAAGTACCCCGACAGGACCGCGCGGATGATCTCGGAGACGGTCACGTCCGCGCTGAGCCAGGGGACGATCACCGAGAGGCCGTTTTGCTCGTCGTCGCGTGAGACGCCAAAATCCTGCTTGAACTGCGACAGGAAGCCGGGATCGTTCTCGACGGGCAGCGTGAGATGGTTCTTTCCGTCGCCGCTGCGGATGCCGAACCACCCGTCGGGGAGGTACGGCTTCTGGTCCAGCCAGTGGTTGCGGAGGACCGACGTTCCCATCAGGAGTTGCCTGCCGTCGTTGCGGCGGGTGAGTCCGAACACGGAGCGGATGCGGCTGGCGAACGTGAACACGAGTCGCCCGACCCCGTGACGGCCGCGCGCGCCTTCCGATTTGTCCGAGATGCCCTCGCCGCGGAAGTAGTTGAAGAACGGGTTCGCCTGGCCGTGCTGATCCGGCCACCACTGGTCGGGTTCGCCGAGCAATCCCGACGTGCCGAAGTCTTCGAAGACGAGATAGCGGAACGGGTCGTTCGCGCCCGGCGGATTACCTATCTTGCTTCGCACCGCCTCGGCTTCGAAATGATCGAGGAAGCCGACCGTATAGCGACCGATCCGATCCGACTTCTCCTCGTCACCCCAGACACCGATCGCGATCCGCACGTTGACCGTCACGTCATCCGGCGCGGCGTCGAGCGAGTTCTGGATGCCCTCGCGCACGATCGCGTTGGCGCGGTTGGCCACGTCGTCGGAGTTGAAGAACTTTTCGACCTGCGACTCACGCGCGCGGTCGCCGGGCTGCGCTTCGTTGAAGTGCCAGGAGATGCTCATTGAAGAACCCCTTCGGAGATGGTTGTCGCTGCGACGCCGACGCTACCGCTTCCCATGATACATCACCCCCGCCATTCGACCAGTTTGGACCACGCCGACGTCACCGCGCTGTCGATCTGCTTGCCAGGCACCAGCGAGTAGCCCGCGCGTCTGCCGTGTTGCTCCACCAAGCTCAGTTCCTTCAACCAGGCCAGAGCTACGTACGCCTGATAGTCCGGAAGCGCCCTTCCGTCGGCCGGGTCTTTGAGCGGCAACAGCGCATCGCCGAGAAACAGCTTCCCCTTCGCGCCAATCTGCCGGACGGCAACCGCGACGGCATCGACGGCGCGTCGTGGAGCGCGGTGGTTGTATTCCTTCCGCTCCTTCTTCGACCATCCCACCTTCACCAACTCGTCGCCACGCCGAAAAAACTTCGGGTAATCCTCCGCGCGGGAGCGCCGCAAAATCGGTGCAGGCGCGGTGGCGGCAATCACGCGATTAGCAGCGCCTCCAACGGCGGCCATCGCGGTCGCCGGCGGTAACGCCGGATCGCCTGATCGACCCGGTAACGCCGGATCGCCTGATCGACCATCCTCCGCCAAACCAGCGACAGCTTTAGCCAAATCGGTGATGCGAAGCACGGCCGCGTAATCGCCAGCGTTCACGGCTTCCGCGACGAGCCTGCGAAGCTTTCGCTCGCACTCGCCCAGCGCCTCGGTCACCTCTTTCCACTCCATTTATACAATATAAACTCAAACTAAACTGATTTCAAGCGGATTATGTGCGGGCGGAGAGCGAAGGTCGGCGGCGCGTTTTGGATCATGCGCCGCCGGCGGCTGCGGCGTCGCGATCGGCGGTTGCGGGCGAGGCGCGCATGGGCTGATTTTCCGTGCGCGCCCTAGCAGCCCGTGGCGGAACTCGCGCGGCCGCTGCTTGCGTCCTCGGGCCGGGCCCTTCGTTGTCGAGACTCGCTCGTATTTCAGCCAATACTGCATCGTCTCGACGCCTCGGTCCCGGCC
>JBAUGM010000200.1:0-3064 GCA_049679725.1 Tepidisphaeraceae bacterium | reverse complement strand
GATGAACGCAGATGAAATAGAGTTCGGCTCCTCTTTTATCCGCGTTCATCTGCGTTCATCTGCGGCTCAAAACTGTTCTCTCACGGCACGTCGATTTTCCAAACCGCCCACTCCCCGCCGCGGTTCGAGCGGAAGAACATGCTCTGCCCACTCGGGTCCCAGGCGGGGCAGTCGTCGTGGCTGCCGTTGGTGGTGATCTGGACGGGTTGTTGCGGGCGGTCGAGGTTGAGCATCCAGATGTCGAGGTTCTGGCGTTTCTCCTCGTCCTGGCCGCGGTCGGAGACGAAGGCGACGCGGCTGCCGTCGCGGCTCCACGTGGGGTCGAACTCGTCGACGTCCGGCGTGTTCGTCAGGTTCTGCGGGACGCCGCCGATATCGGGCATGCGGTAGAGGTCGCGCTTGCCGGACTTCTCATTCATCGCGCAGAAGATGACCGCGTCGGCCTTGGGGCTGACGCGCGGCTGGGTGCCGCTGACGTGGGTGAGGTCCTTGCGGATCGTCGTGCCGCGCTGGGTCATGTAGAGGCGCGGGTCGGCGCGCGTGTCGACGAGGGCCTGGTAGTAGAGGCGCTGCTTGGGGTCGACGTCGATCATCGGCCAGAGGTCGTTGGTGTCGCCGGTGGTGAGCTGCGTGATGCCGGGGACGCCGGTGGCGGACATGGACCAGACGCTGACGTTCTTGCCCGCGCGGTTGGAGCTGTAGACGATTTCGTCGCCGCCGCCCGTGTAGCTGGGCATGATGTCGAGGCTCTTGCCATCGGAGAAAAAATCCGCCCCGCCGCTGCCGTCGGCGCGGACGACGACGAGCTGGCTGCGCAGGTCGGACGGGTCGCGGCTGAAGAGGATCGAGAAGACGAGGTTCTGCCCGTCCGGCGAGATCGCCAGCGTGTCGATGACCGTGCCCGGCTGGAGCTTGGTGATCTGTGTCGCCCCGCCGCGCTTGGGGCCTTCGAGCACGTCCTTCATCGCCAGCGTGACCGAGCGCTTCGGCCGCGCGTCCCACCCTTCTGGGCCGCGCACGAAGTCGATCGACAGCAGCGGCACCGGGCGGGTGATGATCTCCTTGAGCTTGACGGCGTACTCGCTCTTGCCCTCCTCCCAGCCGATGGCGACGTTCTTCGGCTCCCACTCCGAAGTCGCCGTCTTCAGGTTCGCCGTCGCCGTGTACGTGCGCAGCTCGCCCTTCTCGTTGATGGGCGGAAACTGAAGCTTGGCGACGGACGCGCCGTCGGCAGCCTTCTCCAGCGGCTTGCCGTCGATCGAGATCGTGGCGCCGGGCGGATCGGAAACGATGCGCACGGACTTCTGTAACGCGCTCAGGTCGATCGGGTAATCGGTCTTGCCCTCTTCCCAGCCGATCGTCGTCTCGACGTCGGGGTAGCCGGCCTTCGTGAGCTTCAGCTTCTGCGGGATGAATTCGTTCGTCGCCGGGTCGACGGGGAAGGCGTGACCCTGGAGCGAAAGCGGGGTCGGGCCGAGCTGTTCGTCGTTGATGAAGACGATCGCGCCGCTCGGCTCGCTCGTGATGGCCAGGTTCTTCTTGAGCGGCTCGAGCTTGAGCGGGTAGGTCGTCTTGCTGTCGAGCCACGAGACGGTCAGCTCGGCCGGCGCGTAGTTCGGGCGCTCGGCGAGAACCTTGTGCGGGATCCACTTGTCCTGCGCGTTGACGGCGAACTCGACCTCCGACGTGTGCGTCGAGACGGCCTCCCTCGTCAGCGGCTTGCCGTCGAGCTTCAGCGTCGCGGGGGCGGGCGAGACCGTGAACATGATGCGGCGCGTCTGCGGGCGCAGCTCGATCTCGACCAGATCGCGATCGAAGCTGCGCGTGAGCGGCAGTTCCTGATCCTTGTACCCCAGGCGCGTGACCGTCACGGTGTGCGTGTCGTTCTTATCCTTGAAGACGACGGGCACCGTGACCTGTCCCTGCCCCCGCTCGACGTTGTCGATGGCGATCGTCGCGTCCGGCGGGCGGGTCGTGATCGTGAACGTCCGGGTCTGGGCGCAGCCGACGAGCAACAGCGCGAACAGAGCGGGAAGGATCGAGCGCATACGCAGACTCCTCGCGTGAATCGAGTTGTCTGCTGTACCCGAAAAGGGGTGGAAATCACAAGCGGTCAGCGGTCAGCGATCAGCTATCAGCCAGAAAAGCGGCCATGTTTGTCTGGCTGATCGCTGATAGCTGACCGCTGACAGCTTCTGGCGTCACTTCGCCACGATCTGCAGCGGCACCGTCGACTCCGCGATGCGGTTGGCGGTTTCGTCGACGATGCTGACCTTCATCAGGTACGGCCCGATGGGAAGATCCTGCGGGAGTTCCAGCAGCTTGGCGATGAAGAAATCGCGCCGGCGGCTGTGGCAATGGTCGACTACGGGGGTGGGCTTCTGCTGCCAGACCTGGAGCGACTTGTCCGAATCCGTGTAGACCATCACCTCGTACTTCAGCTTCGTCTCCCAGAGGTTGTTCGCGTTCGCCTGCGAGGCGAAGTTCGCGATCTCGCAGTAAACGACCATGAGGTGCTTCTCACCGAAGGGAAAGCGGGTGGAACCGAACGGCTCGTACACGCCGTACTGCGTGACCTCGCGGCAGAGGGCGAGGGTGGGGATCCCCAGCGTGCTCTGGTTGCCAACGCGCTCGCCCATCTGGACGATCGGGCCGACCTTCTGGGCCAGTAGAGCGTTGCCGCCGGTGCGGATGCCGCTGCGGAAGTTGCTGAGCCCGTCGAGCAGGGCCGAGACGATCTCGCGGTCTTCCTGCGGAAGCGGCGCGATCGCGTTCAGCTCGGGGACGGACTGGTCGTTGATGAGCTTCAGGAGCTGGTAATCGAGGTGCGCGCTGACGTCGAGCGGATCGGCCTGGATCCGCTCGGACAGCTTGCGGGCGAGCGCATCCGATGTCGTGGTTCCGGGGGTGATGTCCGGCGCCGCCTGCTTCGGCTGGGCGGCCTGCGGTTGCGGCTTCACGTCGATGGCGGGCGTCGGCTTCACGGCGACTTGCGCGCCGTCGGAGGGGATGGCGGTCGCGCGGTTGGCGGTCGCGGGGGCGGTGTCGAGGAGCTGGTGGATCG
>JBAUGM010000199.1:0-7624 GCA_049679725.1 Tepidisphaeraceae bacterium | reverse complement strand
CGGCTACACGGAGCCGCGCGCGGCTACGCGGGCGTCGCGAGTTGCTCCTGCTTGCGACGCAGTTGCCCGCAGGCGGCGTCGATGTCGCGACCGCGGCTCTTGCGGACGTGCGCGTTCACGCCGCCCTGGCGGAGGATTTCCTGGAAGGTCACGACGTCGTGTGATTTCGGGCGCTTGAACGGGAGCGACTCGACCTCGTTGTAACGGATGAGGTTCACGTTCGCGCGCATCGTCTTGCAGACGCGGACGAGCTCGTGCGCGTGCTCCGGCTGATCGTTCACGCCGCTAAGCAGGATGTATTCGAGCGTGATCTCGCGACCCGTCTTGTCGAAGTAGTAGCGGGCCGCTTCGAGGATCTCCGGGAGGGCGAAATGCTCCGCCCAGGGAATCAGTTGCTTGCGCAGCGGCTCGTTGGGCGCATGCAGGGAGATCGCGAGGTTGATGGGGAGCTCTTCGTTCGCGAGCTCGCGCATCTTCGAAGGCACGCCGACGGTCGAGATCGTGATGCGTCGCGCGCCCAGGTTCAGGCACTGCGGATCGTGCAGGATGCGGACCGCCTGCATCACGTTCGCGTAGTTGGACATGGGTTCGCCCATGCCCATGAAGACGACGTTGGTGATTCGAGGAAAGGATGAAGGCGGAAGGATGAAGGATGAAGTGCGGCCGTCTTCTTCATCCTTATTCCGAAGGAGTTGGTTGAAGGTGTAAACCTGCTCGACGATCTGCCCGGCAGAGAGGTTGCCCTTCACGCCGTTGATGCCGCTCGCGCAGAACTTGCACCCCACCGGACAGCCGACCTGCGAGCTGACGCAGGCGGTGCGACGGTCGGCGTCGGGGATCATGACGGTTTCCGCGGTGGAACCCACCTGCCCTGAGCTTGTCGAAGGCGCCTGCCCTGAGCTTGTCGAAGGGTCAGGCCAGGTGAGCAAAAGCTTGATCGTCCCGTCGTTGCTGTCCTGCTGTTTGGTAACCGACGCGGACGTAAAGACCATCGATTCGGCAAGCTTCGTACGTTCGATCGCCGGCAGGTTCGTCATCTGCGCGGGATTGGTAACGTGCTTGTTGTAGACCCAATCGCGCACCTGTTTGCCGCGAAACGTCGGCCAGCCGAGGCGCGCGATCAACGCGTCGAACTCGCCGGGAGCAAGATCGAAAAATCGCGGCCTTTCCAGAAGCGGGACGTTCAGCGGCATATCATCTGCTGGCGTTTGAGATCGAGATCGAGCGGACCGAACGGCTGCAAGGAATCGTGCGCGGGATGACGGAAGACGTTGTTCTGTACGCGTTTAATGGTTGACGGTTCGAACGATAGCTGGTGAACTGGAGCGTGGCAAATGAACGTTTCCACACCGCATAACCGCGACGTTCATCGCAAGGGCGACGGGGACGGCAAGCACGCCAACCCCGGCCGCAATGCGAAGAAGGACGGCGTCGAGCCCGGCGACGCGTCGCCCGGCGCGGAGTCGCCGCGCGCGGACCGCACCGACGAGCAGCTCCTCGCCGACTACCGCCAGGGCGATCGCAACGCGTTCACCCAGCTCATGCAGCGATACCAGCGCGAGCTGTACCATTTCCTCGTCCGCTTCCTCGGTGACCGCGCCGCGGCCGAGGACGTGTTCCAGGAGACGTTCCTGCAGGTCCACCAGTCGGCCGAGCAGTTCGACCTGTCGCGCCGCTTCCGCCCGTGGCTGTTCACGATCGCGGCGAACAAGGCGCGCGACCTCATCCGCTCGCAGGCGCGGCGCCCGACAAACCCGTTGCAGGCGTCCATCAGCCCCGGCGACGATGAGTCCGGCGAGTTCATCGACCTCATGCAGTCCACCGCCGCCATGCCCGGCGAGCCGATGGAGCGCGAGGAGTTGCAGGAGCTCGTGAAGAAGACCGTCATGCAGATGCCCGAACACCTTCGCGAGATTTTATTGCTCTCGTACTTCCACCAGTTTCCTTACAAACAGATCGGCGACATCCTTGATATTCCGCTGGGAACCGTGAAGTCGCGGCTCCACGCGGCCGTCGCCCATTTCGCCGACCGCTGGAGGAGCATGAACCACGGGCGTTTCGCGTCGTAGGCAATGGGTGAAGCCGGGACGTTTCCGGCCTCCTTGCAAACGCTTGGGGAGTGGTTTGTAATGGGTAGGTCACGTTGTTGAGACGGGGGCTGGCTCCGGAGCCATTTCGTCCGGGGCGATACACAAGTCAGGGGCCATCGTATGACCAAACGCTTAGGCGTCAGTGACCGCCGCGCCGTCGATTTGCTCCTGGATCGCTCGACGGGCATGGGCAACGGGGGCATGGGCAACGGGGACGGAAATGGCGGGTACGTGACACACGCACAGCCGGCGACGGAGCCGGGGATCCAGGGAGTGCAGAAGGTGTTGAGCCTGCTCGACCTGCTGCCGAGCGAGGAGCCGCCGATTGATTTGGTGACGCGCACGATGGCGCGGGTTGACGCGCGGGCCGGGACGGCAACGCCCGTCCACCCCGCGGCCGCGGCGCTGATGACGAATCGGCCGCACGCGTAGACTTGCCATTCGACCGTCAGGAAGCGTCATCGCAATGTCATCCTTCAGGATGACATTTCGTTTTCAGTCAGCGCTCGAATCAGCGCATCAACCTGTTCATCGCTGTGCTCCGATGACAGTGTGATGCGCAACCGACTGCTACCGCGCGGCACCGTCGGTGGGCGGATCGGCGTCACGAGCATGCCCAGATCCATCAATCGCTTCGCCTCCATGATCGCGGCGTCCTCGCTTCCAAGAATGATTGGGATGATCGGCGAATCGCCGTCGGGGAGCATCATGCCCGCCGCACGCAGCGACTCGCGCACACGGCGTGAAATCGCGCGGACGCGCACCTGGCGATCGGGTTCGCGGCGCATCACCTCAAGCGCCGCTTCGAGCGCGGCTGGGACCGCCGGCGGAACGCTGGTGGAGTAGATGTACGCCCTGCCGAAATTCACGATCGCATCGCAGAATTCAGCCGACGCGCACACCGCCCCGCCGATGGAGCCAAGGGCTTTGGAGAGGGTGACGATGAAGACGTCGACCTCGCCGGCCACGCCGCACTCGGCGGCGTAGCCGGCACCGTCCTTTCCGTACACGCCGCTGCCGTGCGCTTCGTCGACGAGCAACACGAATGGCGGATCGCGCCGGCGGCGCAAACGCTTGAGTGCGACCAGCGCGGGCAGGTCCGCGGCGTCGCCATCCATGCTGAAGATCGATTCGGTGACGACGACCTGTAGTTCGTCCGCATCCGCCTCGTCGAGCAACCGCTGGAGCTTGTCGATCCCGTTGTGCGGGAAGACGCGCAGTCCCGGCGCGCCGGGGCTGCCGCGCCCCGTGGTGAGCCCCGTCGAACGAATGGCGTCGATCAGCGACGCGTGAACGAGCTTGTCGACGAGGAATCGCACGCGCTTGCCGCTCGCGTCGGTGATGCCCGCAATCGCCTGCACCGCCGCGTGGTTCGCCTGGTACCCGCTGGGCAGCAGGATGGAGGATTCCGTCCCCTTCCACGCCGCCAGCGCCCGCTCCGCCGACGCGTGCAGCGGGGAATAGCCGCTCACCAGCGCCGACGCGCCGCTGCCCGCGCCGTGCGCGCGCGTCGCGTCCGCCGATGCCGAGACGATCACCGGGTGCGAGCGCAGCCCGAGGTAGTCGTTTGATGAGAAGTTGACGTATGGACGGCCGTCCACATGGACGATGGGGCCAGCGGACGACTCGATGACGCGGCGCTGTCGCAAGAGCGACTGCGCGCGACGATCGTCGAGCGCCTGGCGCAGCAGCCGTTGAAACCCCAGGTCGTCCGTCATGTCCGGTGGCAAGCGTACAAACGAAGCGAGGCACGGCGAACCGTGCCCCGCGGGATCGTAAGCGAATTGCGGCTCGGGTGGTTACGGCTCGTCGGACGAATCGTCCTCGTCGCCGTTGGCGTCGGCCATCTCGGCCACATCGCCCGCGTCGTCATCGATCGCGACGCCGGACAGCTCGGCCAGTCGCGCCTTCATCAGGCGACCCACCTTGAACTTCACGGTGCGCTTTTCCGGCACCTCAACGGGCTCAAGCGTTTTGGGGTTCTGCGCCTTGCGGGCCTTGCGCAGTTTTGTCTCGAATACACCGAAGTCGCGGAACTCCAAGCGGTTGCCTTTGCCGAGTTCGTTGACGACCTCGTCGAGGAACTGCTGGACGATGCGCTTGACCTGCACCCGGCGGCCGCCCGTGCCGTCGGCAATGCGGTCGATGAGTTCCTTCTTCGTGATCGTGGCCATGTTCACCCTCGAACGGCGAATGTGTAACACCCGATGGGAAACAGACTTAATCAACTATGCCGGGCCGCGGATCGAATATCAAGCATGAAATGGCGCTCGCGACAGGCTGTTTGACGGGAAGCTCTGGCAATTTGGGCAAGATCACCGGTAGCTGACGCCAAACCGATGGCTGATGGCTCGGCGTTCGTACCGGTCGGGTCCAAAACCCTGGATGACCTGCCGATCATCGGTGCGCAGGTGGAAGAAGGTGGTGATCGGCTCATCGTATCCAACGTACGCCGCCACCTCGCGCCCCTCGCGGGAGAGGTTGGGCGTGACCGCGTTCGCCACGATGGGCGGGTCGAACGCCAGGGCCGACGCGGAGGTCGGCGCGTACCAGTAGTTGACCAGTTCCGCCTCGGGCTCGGCCTCGACGACCGGCCCGGGCATTTTGGCGCGGCTCGCGCACCCCGTGAGCAACATTCCGGCGAAGACAAGAGCGATACCGCGCATGGGAAAGTGGTAGACAAACGCGATGCCACTCGACGCAACCGTGGGAAGACACGTCTGTTGCGTCAGGAGGGTCGACTCATTTGGAAGTCGTCTGAGCGGTCGCGCTGCATGTGGCGTGGACGCAACATTCGCGCGTGGCTTCATCGCCTCACTCGAGGCTTGGGCGTCTCGCCCGAGCGTTTCGCCGAAGCCGCTCCGCGGGAAACTCGGGCGAGACGCCCAAGCCACAGAAAGAGATCAAATCTGGAAATCCCACACCGGCTCGGCGACCATCCGCTGGCTCTTGGGTCGCCGATCCCGGTACTTCAGCTTCGGCGGCTCCGCGCTCACCTGGTTCAGCGGTGGGACGCTCGAGGTGATGAAGACGTTGCCGCCGATCACCGAGCCGCGGCCGATGACGGTTTCCCCGCCGAGGATCGTGGCGCCGGAGTAGATCGTGACGTCGTCTTCGATCGTCGGATGCCGCTTCTGCCCGCGGAGCATCTGGCCGTATGCGGGGGCGAGGGCGCCGAGCGTCACGCCCTGATAGATCTTCACGTTATTGCCGATCTCCGTCGTCTCGCCGACGACCACGCCGGTGCCGTGATCGATGAAGAACCGCTCGCCGAGTTGGGCGCCGGGGTGGATGTCGATGCCCGTCAGGCTGTGCGCGTGCTCCGTCATGATGCGCGGCAAGAGCGGCACCTGGAGCTTGTAGAACTCATGCGCCATCCGCTGCACGGCGATGGCGAACAGGCCGGGGTAACAGAAGATCGTTTCATCCGTGCTCTGGGCCGCGGGGTCGCTATCGAACGCCGCCTGCACGTCCGTCGCGAGCACGGTGCGCACGGCGGGAATGCGGTCGAAGAACGTCGCGACGATCTGCGCCGCCTCGTGGTCGCAGCCAGCGCAGCGTTCGTCGTCGCCGTTCGTGCCAGGCAGTTGCTCACGGTAGCGGAGGCAGCAGCGCACCTGGTCGTAGAGCAGGTCCGACAGCTCGATCACCAGCTCGCCGATGCGGAACGGCACGTTGGCGGTCGTCAGCCCCTGCTTGCCGAAGTAGCCGGGGAACATCAAATCTCGGAGGCGGTCGATGCACCCGATGATGACGTCGCGGCTGGGGAGGTAGACGCGGTTGAGATGCTGGAGGCCCGGCTCGGCGTTGATGCTGGCGACGATCGCGTCAACGAAGCTGGGGAGTTTCTCATTCAGTTCGCTGCGATCCATGGCGTTGCCGGTCTTTCCGCGACCCGCTGATCAGGTCTGTGCTTGAGTGTAGGTTTCCGGGGGACGAACGAAGGACGGGGCTGCCGCGATTACTCGCGGCCGCTACAAGCGCAACGCATGAACGGGCGAGGTTGCATCGACCCGAAATCATATCCCTTGCGGGAGGGTGCGGCAAACCAATAATGCCCTCCACCATTTAGCCGCCCCGCTTGCGGGGCGCTGCCCTCACGCGACGGAGTAAGAACACCGCATGGACGCACTGATGATCGGCGTATCCGGCATGCGTGGGACGATCGGCGGCACCCTCTCGCCCGCCGTGGTCACCCGCATGGCCTGTGCGTTCGCCGCGTGGCTCAAGCAGACGCAATCGACCGCAAACGGCAAGCACTTCCGCGTCGTGATCGGCAAAGACTCCCGTCCCAGCGGCCCCTGGGTGCGCGACGCCGTCGTCGCGGCGCTGGGCGCGTCCGGCATCGAGGTGATCGACCTCGACGTCGTCACCACCCCCGGCGTCGCCATGATGGTCAAGCACACCGGCGCCGACGCGGGCCTGGTCGTCACGGCATCGCACAACCCGATCCAGTGGAACGGCCTGAAGTTCCTCAACAGGGAAGGCATCTCCCTCCCCGCCGCCGACGCCGACCGACTCAAGGCGCTCTACAACGATGAGGCGACCGCGCTCGTCACGGTCGACAAGGTCCTGCCGGCCGTGCGCAACAGCGAGACGCACGCGCTGCATGTGAAGCGCGTGCTCGACCACGTCGACATGCTCGGCATCTCGACGAAACGATTCAAAGTCGTCCTCGACAGCGTCAACGGCGCCGGCAGTATCGCGACGGCCACCCTGCTCAACCGGCTCGGCTGTCAACTCGTTCACCTCAATGCGACGCCGGACGGGCGTTTCCCGCACGAGCCCGAGCCGACCGAGAAGAATCTCACGCAACTGGCCGACGAGGTGCGCCGGCAAAAGGCGGCCGTTGGGTTCGCGCAGGATCCAGACGCCGACCGCCTGGCGATCGTTGACGAGACGGGCCGCTACATCGGCGAGGAATACTCGCTCGCGCTGTGCGCGAAATGGATCTTCTCCAAGCGGAGCGGCGTCGCGGTCACCAACCTGTCCACCAGTCGAATGCTCGACGACATCGCGGCAACTTCCTTCATAGCCGGTGGCGGAAGCCCCGGTTCCCCCGCCAGTCGTGTGATCCGCACCCCCGTCGGCGAAGCCAACGTCATGCAGACGATCCTCCGCGAGAACGCCGTTATCGGCGGCGAGGGCAACGGCGGCGTCATCGACCCGCGCATCGTCGGCGGGCGCGACAGCCTCGTCGGCATGGCGTACGTCCTCTCGCTCATGGCCGCGACGGGCAAGACGGTCAGCCAGCTCGTCGCCGAGATCCCGCGTTACGAGATCGTGAAGAGCAAGTTCGAGTGCCGTCGCGAGGACGCCGAGCGCGCCGTCGCGGCCGTCAAGCAGGCGTTCGCCGGCGAGCGGATCGACACGCAGGATGGCATCCGCATCGACTGGGATGACAGTTGGGTCCACGCCCGCGCGAGCAACACCGAGCCGATCATGCGGATCATCGCCGAAGCCCCCGACCGCGCCACCGCCGAGGCCCGCGTGGCGGCGGTGCAGAAGGTCGTGGACGCGGCGCTGGCGACGCG
>JBAUGM010000198.1:0-10167 GCA_049679725.1 Tepidisphaeraceae bacterium | reverse complement strand
CGCGAGCACCGGCGCCGCCGCGGGGAAAGACGCGCGGTGCAGCCACGCGAGCGCGAGCGCCGTTGCCCCCGCCATCACCGGCTGGATCCACATCGAGACGTAGAAGCCGCCGAGGTCGCAGCGGGCGCTGCGCTGGGCGTCGCTGGCCGTGCGCCATTCGAGAAGGTTGCGCCCGCTGAAGAACACGCGCGCCGCGGTGCGCGCGATCGCGTCGAGGCTGATCAGCGCATCGTACGGCAGGCTCGCCAGCGCGAATGCCTCGCGCAGCAGTTGCCGCCCGAAGGTGCGGGCAACCATTCGCCCGTGCTGTTCGCGCGGGAGGTCGGTTGGCCGGCGTGCGAGTTCGGTCGCGCAGACCAGGAGCGAGGGCAAGACGAGGACGCCGATCACCACCAGTGTGAACAGCGCCGCGCCGCCGGCAACGAACCACCCCAGGAGCAGCAACGCGAGCAGCGCCACCGGCACGAGGCTGCGCCGGATGTTGTCGAGAATCTTCCACCGCGACAGGCCGGAAAGCGTGTTGCGGACGCGGCGTGCGCCGTCGCCCGGGACGCCGGGCAGCAGCCACGGGGTGATCTGCCAGTCGCCGCGGATCCAGCGGTGACGCCGGCTCACGTCCGCCACGTAAGCGGCCGGGAAATCCTCGAACAAGACCACGTCGCTCACCAGCCCGGACCGCGCGTAGGCGCCTTCGAGGAGATCGTGGCTGAGGATCCGATTCTCTGGGAATCGCCCGCCGATCGATCGCTGGAGCACGTCGACGTCGTAGATGCCCTTGCCGATGAACGAGCCTTCCTCGAAGACGTCCTGGTAGACATCGGAAACGGCGCGGGTGTACGGGTCGATCCCGGGTTCGCCGGCGAACAGCCGGGCGAAGTGCGACCGCGCCGCGCTGGGCATGCTGATGCCGACGCGCGGCTGAAGGATGCTGTACCCCTCGGTGACGCGGCCGAGCTTCTCGTCGTAGTACGGGCGATTGAGCGGGTGCGCCATCGTGCCGACGAGCTGCCCGGCCGAGTCGCGCGGGAGCTGCGTGTCGCTGTCGAGCGTGATGACGTACTTCACGCCCTTCAATCGCTCCGTCGGGCCGACGATGGCGGCGAAACCCTTGTTGTCGCCGCGCAGCGCCTGGTTGAACTCCTCGAGCTTCCCGCGTTTGCGCTCCCATCCCATCCACACGCCTTCCCGCGGATTCCAACGTCGCGGGCGATGGAAGAGGAAGAAGCTGCCGCGACCCCGATCGTCGTCGGGAACGTACTCCACCGCGGCGGGATCGCCGTTGCCCTCCTCGAGGTCCTTTCGCCCGCCGTACTTGGCGTTGAGCGCTTCGATTCCGGCCCGCGCGCGCTCGAGAAGCGGTTGGTCCTCCGGCATCGTCTCCTCGGCTGAATCGCGGAAATCGCTCAGCAGCGCGAAGGCGAGGTTCGAGTCGCGGTTCGCGAGAAAGCGCACTTCGAGCGCTTCCAGCAACTGGTCGATCTCCGCGTTGTCGGTGAGCAGCGTCGGCACCGCGACGACCGTCCGGTGCTCGGACGGGATGCCATCGGCGAAATCCATTCGCGGCAGGATCCGCGGCCGCGCGAGCAACATCGCGGCCCAGTGGACGAGTGCCACCCCCAGTTGGCTCGCGCAGACGAGCATGACGAGAGCGGTGGCCGCGAGTCCCCACCGCCCCAGCCCCAGACGCGCCGCCGACCACACGACCAGCGCCGTCATCGCAACCGACACCGCGACGATCGACGAGCCGTACAGCGTCAACGGGAACCGGCGGCCGAGCCGGCGCAGGCGCGTGATCAATCGGGGTCGCATCCGCACCGCCCGTTCCAGGATCGGCCGGCCCTCGCCGACGAGGAAATAGCCGACGTGCGCCGTGCGCGCGGCGCGCGTCGCATCGCCGTTGCCGTCGTCGTCGCTGCTGTGGGCGACGCGCGTGACGAGCGCCTGCCGGGCAAGGTCCAGCGCCGCGCCGGCCACATCGGCTTCGGAGAGCGGGCTGAGCTTGGCGATGTCCTCGACGGCGTGGCGGTAGCGGTCGCGGGTGGCGAAGTCCATCGCCGGGTACACGCCATTCGGATCGCCGCGCAGGGTGTGCTCCGCGACGCTCATCGTCTCGACGAAGTCGCGCCACTCCGTCGCGCCGAGGAAGCGCAGGCTGCCGATGCTGTTCCCGATCGAAACCTGGTCCGCCGCCTGGCTTTGGCTGGCCTGCTGAAAGACTTGCTCGACCGTCGACCCCTGCTCGGCGAGGCGGTGCTCCAGCCAGGTGATCGCAAAGATCAGGGCGGGACCCTGTCCGTGAAGTCGGCTGGCGAACTCGGCGACGAAGGCATTGGTGAGCGGCGGGTCCTCCCTAACGATTTCCGCGAGCACCAGCACGACCCGCGCAGGGTCCTTGGCCGACACCTCGAGCATCTGCTCGACCCAGTACGCGGCGCGCTCGCGCTCGCGCCGCCCCGCCATAACTCGGGCCGCGACGCGCCGCAGGTTCTCCAGCAGCGCCAGCCGCAGCATGATCGGGATGGCCCACAGCTCACCGAGCCGAAACGGCTTCACCGACTGGTAGGAGGCGATGAACGCACGGAGGCTCTCGGCGTCGACCCGGCCGTCGGCGTGAGAAATCAACTCGATCGCGATGTCGTAGACGCGCGGATTACCGGCGGAGGCGGGATTGGCCAATCGGGGCAGATCGCGACTGTAGCCGCGCGGCAGGTGTCGCCGCGCCGTGCGGATTTGCTCTTCGATGAGGTGGTAATTGTCGAGGAACCACTCGGCTGCCGGGGTGATCCGGCGACCGCGCTTCACGGCATCGGTGACCAGCGCGTACGCCGCGGCGAGCACCACCTGGTTGTCTGCCAGTCGCGGAAGCAGCCGATCCGGGCCCCCCGGCCCGGATTCCACCACGTGCCAGGCCGCTAAGGACTTGGCGTGGTGTTCCAGTTGGCTGATGCTCAGCAACTCGGCCCGCAGCGGCTGTTCCTCACGGGCCTGACCATTGCCGTCGCCGCTTTTTCTCTCGAATCGCGGGCTGCGAAGGATTCGGCCCACGGTCTGGGCGGTTCGACTGCGCTCACCGCGGGCGGTCAATGTCGATCTTGATTTTCGGTTGTCGGATTGCACGTACATGCAGGGTAGTCGCGCTGTGCGAGCATCGCCAGCCCGAGGGAAAGCTGTCAGCAGTCAGCTATCAGCTATCAGCTAGAGAAAATGCATTTGCCTGGCTGATAGCTGACCGCTGAAAGCTGACCGCGATCCCTCTAGCACCAGTTGGCGCGCTATTCGGATCAGCCCCCTTGATCCCCCGGCCGCAGCGGGTTCAATGGGCTTCTCGTGCAACAGCCGCGCAAGGGACAGCTTCTGATCGCGTCGGGCCGATTGATGGACCCGAACTTTGCGCGCGCCGTCGTGCTCATCGTGCAGCACGACGACGACGGCGTCCTCGGCGTGATCCTCAACCGCCCGCTGGAGATGACCGTCGCCGAGGCGTGCGGCCCGATGGTCGAGGCCGCGGGCGAGATCGAGGCCGCCATCAACCAGGGTGGCCCGTGCCCTGGCCCGCTCATGGTCCTGCACGGCGACGCATCCGCCGGCGGCGACCGCGTGATCGACGGCATCTGGTTCACCGCCGAGCGCGAACCGATCGAATCGATCATGCGGGGGGACACGACCCCCGCGAAATACTTCGCCAACTACTCCGGTTGGGGCGTCGATCAGCTCGATCGCGAGATCAGCGAGGGCTCCTGGCTCCTCACCCCCGCCAGCCCATCCGACGTGTTCGAAGCCGATCCCGAGACGCAGTGGAACAAACTCAATGCGCGGCTCACCGCGGGCGGGTACATCCATCCGGATCGCATTCCGGATGACCCGTCGATGAACTGATCTCGCCCCTTGCGGCATCGCGGACCAACGCGTATCGATCGCAAAAGAGGGCGCTCGCCATCCTCGTCTTGATTCACCCCGCCCCCACCTTTACAGTCCCCGCGGGCTCCGGAATCTCAGCGGCGTAACCCTATGTCAGAACGATCGATCGGCGTCACCCTGCTCGGCTGCGGCGTGGTTGGGGGCGGGGTGCTCAACATCCTCACGCAACAACGCGACCTCCTCCGCCAGCGCACGGGGCTCACCTTCGACATCCGCCACGTCGTCGTCCGCGACCCCGACAAGCACGGCGCCACCACCGGCGGAACGCTCCCGCTCACGACCAACGCCGAGGCCGCGATCGACGATCCGAAAACCCAGATCGTGATCGAACTGATCGGCGGCACGGGCGCCGCCTCCACCTATATCGAACGGGCGCTCAAGAGCGGCAAACCCGTCGTCACCGCCAACAAGAGCCTCCTCTCCGCCCGCGGGGGCGAGCTGTTCGCGCTGGCGCGCAAGCACGACACCTGCATCGCCTTCGAAGCCTCCTGCGGCGGCGGCGTGCCCATCGTCGAGTCGCTCATGAAAGGGCTGCTCGCCAACCGCATCGACGCCCTCGTCGGCATCGTTAACGGCACGTGCAACGTCATCCTCACCCGCATGACCCGCAACGGCTGGAGCTACGACGAAGCGCTGAAGGAAGCGCAGCGGCTCGGCTTCGCGGAGGCCGATCCGACGCTCGACGTGTCGGGTCGCGACGCCGCCCAGAAACTCGCGCTGCTGGCCAGCCTGGCGTTCAACGTCGGCATATTGGAAAAAGATATCCACGTCGAAGGCATCGACACGATCCAGCCGACCGACATCCAGTTCGCGCGCGACCTCGGGTACGTGATCAAGCTGCTGGCGATCGCGGAGCGTATCACCGAAAAAAATAGGGACGGGAGCTATTTATCTCCCGATTCGATCTGCCTCCGCGTCCACCCCACGCTCGTTCACAAGGATGATGTGCTCGCCGAGGTCGGCGGCAGCTTCAACGCGATCAGCGTCTACGGCCACGCCCTCGGCCACGCGCTCTTCTACGGCCGCGGCGCCGGTCAGATGCCCACCGCCAGCGCCGTCGTCAGCGATTTACTCGGCGTCGCCCTCGGCACGACGCCGCTGGCGTTCAAGCAGCTCCGCATCTTCCCCGATACCACGCCGCGCGCCGCGGTCCTCCCCTTCCACGAACTTCAGTCCCGCTACTACCTGCGTCTGATGGTGAAAGACCAGCCCGGCGTGATGGGCCAGGTCAGCCAGATCCTCGGCGACAACGGCATCAGCCTTTCCGCCATCCTCCAGCGCGAAACCGACGACGGCCAGACCGTGCCGATCGTCATCACGACGCACCGGGCGACCGAGGGCCCGATGCGCAAGGCGCTCGACCAGATCAACGCCCTCTCAACGATCGCCCCGCCGGCGGTGTGCTTGCGGATCATCGACCAGCCGAAGGAATTCGCGGTCGCGTGAGCGTGATCGGGACTGCCACAGGCGGTATAATGAGCGGGGAGATGTCATGAGATCGGAACTACACGTCACAACTCGCGTATTGCCCGGCAATCGCGTCGAGGTTCAGACGCCGGAAATTCCCGAAGGACAGAACGTCGAGGTGACGATCCGCGTGCCGGCCGAGCAGCCCCACATCGCGCCTAAGCCGGGTATCCTCGACCTCATTAACTCGTTCCGTCCGAGCACGCGAACTCAGGAGGAGTGGGAGGAGTTCGATCGCGAGTTTCAGCGTGAGCGAGACTCGTGGGATCGATAACCCTTCCCACCAGCGGGTCGGTTTACATCGACTCGCCCATCGCGATCTACTCTGTCGAACGACGGCCGCAGTTCTGGCCACGGCTTGAACCGTTCTGGCTCTCCCTGCAACGCGGTGCGCCGCTCCGCGTGGTCACGAGTGAACTGACGGTGCTCGAAAGCTTCATCGTACCACTTCGCGACGCTGACGTGGTGCGACAAGCCGAATTCGACTCGTTCTTCGCGAGCGGCGCCGTCGAAGTTCTGCCCATCACGCGCCCCCTGTTGATGGAAGCTGCGAGGCTTCGCGCGACGGCGCGTCACCTGCGCACGCCAGACGCGATTCACGTCGCCACGGCGTTGCTTTCGAGATGTAACACGTTCCTCACCAATGACGCCGGCCCTCGCAGTCTTCCGGGCGTCTCGACAACCTACCTTGGCGACGTTACGCCCTGAATCACCCATGAAATACGCCATCATCATCCCCGACGGCGCCGCCGACGAGCCGCTCAAGGAACTCAACGGAAAGACCCCCATCGAAGCCGCGGCCACGCCGAACATGGATCGCGTGGCGATGGAGGGCCGGCAGGGGCTGGCGCGGACGGTGCCCGAGGGGTTCGAATCCGGCAGCGACGTCGCGACGATGACGCTGCTGGGGTACGACCCGAAGGTCTATCACACCGGCCGCGCGCCGCTCGAGGCCGCGGCCCAGCAAATTCCGCTATCGGCGACGGACTGGGTCTTCCGCTGCAACCTCGTCACCGTCGTCGACGGCGTCATGAAAGACCACTCGGCCGGCGGGATCACCGACGCGGAAGCGCAGAAGCTCCTCGGCGATCTGTCGCGCGACCTGAACCTTCCCGGGTTCGAGTTCTACAACGGCGTCAGTTACCGCAATCTGCTCGTCTACCGCGGCGCCGAGGAATTTGCGGTCACGACGAAGCCGCCGCACGAGATCCCCGAAGAGCGGATCGATGCGTATGTGCCGAAGGGTCGCGGGAGCGAGCTGCTGCGGAAGATCATGGACCGCTCGCGCGAACTGTTCAAAGCGCACGACATCAACGAAGTCCGCACCGACACCGGCCACAACCCCGCGACCCAGGTCTGGCTGTGGGGCCAGGGCCACGCGCCGGCGATGCCGACGTTCAAAGAACGGTTCGGCGTCGGCAACGGCGCGATGATCACTGGCGTCGACCTGCTCCGCGGCCTGGCGACGCTCCTCGGCTGGGAGAACCTCTCCGTCGACGGGCTCACCAGCTTCCACGACACGAACTACGAAGGCCAAGGCATCGCGACGGCTGACGCGCTGGACAAGTACGACATCGTTTTCTCACACATCGAAGCGCCGGACGAGGCATCCCACCAGGCGGATTTTCGCACGAAGGTCGACGCGATCGAGCACATCGACAAGTACGTCGTCGGCCCGGTGCTGGAGAAGCTGCGGACGTTCCCCGAGTGGCGACTGCTCGTGATGCCCGACCACCCGACAAACATCGCCACGCGCAAGCACGGCTACGCCCCGTCCCCCTTCGCCATGGCCGGCACGCGCGTCCGCGGGGTGCGCAAGCTCCCCTACTCCGAAGCCAACGCCGCCAGCAGCGACCTGAAGATCGAGCGCGGGCATGAGCTGATGGAGTATTTCCTCCGCGGGGGGAATGCGTAGGGGCGTTGGGGAATCATGCGGCTCGAATTCACTTACACCAGCAACGATTTCATGGAGATGCACACCGTTGCAACCCGCGAAAGCCTGAAAACTCGACGGCCGAACACTTCTTTTGGAAAGCTGCTCGATTGGACTGTCTTTGTCGGCCTCTCTGTCGCCCTGTTCATGGTAATGCAGCCACCGAAGACAGCGCCGCCTCCCGGTGCAGCCCCGGTGCCGGTTCCGGCGACATCCAATTCGCTTCTGAGTTGGGTCATGCCCATGCTTCCAGCGGCACTGATGCTCGGGGTTTTCTGGTTCTACTTCATTCGCCAGTTCCGCGCGGCCCGGCGCGGTTGGGAAAGCAACCCCGTGACGCAGCAGCCGAAAACCATGGACCTTACGGAGGCGAGCGTACGCCTCTCCGACGCGCTGTTATCAACCGAATGGAGGTGGGAAGCATTCATCAAGCTGGTGGAGACGAAGACTCTGTTGCTGCTCAAGCAGGGCGACGGCACGTTCGTCATGATCCCCAAGCGCGCCGCGCCACCAGGCGAACTTGACGCCCTCCGCCTGTTGCTGAATGAGCGCGTCGGCCTTCCCGGCGCGTTTCCCGTCCTCCCCCCCAAGCCGCCTTCTGTCTCCGCCTGACACCCGGTAGCATCCGGCTCGCATGTTCAAAGGCGAAAGCGAGTGGGCACGAACTGATCGGGCACTTGCGATACGGCGAACGCCCCGAACGCGCCTCGTCTGGACCGAAGTGTTATAATTCGATCATGACCAAAACGATTCGCGCTCATTTCGACGGACGAGTGATTGTGCCAGACGAAGCGGTTGACATGCCGGCACACGTGCCGATGGAAGTACAGGTGACCGTCGTGGAGTCCCCGTGCGCCTCCACCGTGGAGGAGCGTCGCATGATCATCGAGCGGCTGATCGCGCGGGCTGTGCCGGGGATCAACCTTCCCGCCGCGGCGCTGAGCCGCGAAAGCATTTACGGTGATGACTGATGCGCGCGCTGCTCGACACCAGCGTTCTCCTGCGCGTCAGCGACAGGGCAAGCGCCGAGCACGCCACCTGCATCGCATTACTCCAATCCCTTGAGGCCCCAAACCACGAAAAGGTTATCTGCACTCAGGTGCTGATCGAGTATTGGGTCGTTGCGACGCGACCAATTGAGGTAAACGGGCTTGGCATTTCCCCGGCTGAAGCGAATAGTCACTTGTCGGACTTCCTGAACCTGATGCCCTGTCTTGCCGAACCGCCCGACGTCCTCGCACGATGGCGAACGCTCGTGGCGATGACAAACACGCGCGGCCGTCCTGCTCACGACGCGCGTCTCGTCGCCGTAATGACCGCGCACGGCATCACCGACCTCGTCACGCTCAATGCGCCACATTTCGGCAGGTTTCCGCAAGTCCGCTGTTACACGCCGGCGCAAATGATTCAACCGCCTCCTCACGCCGGGTAGCATCCGCCTCGCATGTTTAAGGGCCAGAAGGTCATCGTCGTCATGCCCGCGTACAACGCCGCCCAGACGCTGCTGCGCACGCACGCGGAAGTGCTGGCGCAGGAAATCGTGGACCTGATCATCCTCGTGGACGACGCCAGCCGGGATGAAACCTCCGCCCTCGCGCGCACGCTGCCGCAGACGATCGTCCACGTCCACCCGAAGAACCGCGGCTACGGGGGCAACCAGAAGACGTGCTACCGCATGGCCCTCGAGCAGGGCGCGGACATCGTCATCATGGTCCACCCGGACTACCAGTACACGCCGAAACTGATCCCGGCGATGGCGTCGATGATCGGCAACGGGTTGTACGACTGCGTGCTCGGCTCGCGCATCCTCGGCGGGCAGTCGATCGCCGGCGGGATGCCGGTGTGGAAGTACGTCGCCAACCGCTTCCTCACGCTGGCGGAGAACGTGCTGCTCGGGTCGAAGTTGTCCGAATTCCACACGGGCTACCGCGCGTTCTCACGGCGGCTGCTCGAGCAGTTGCAGCTGGAGGAAAACTCCGATGACTTCGTCTTCGACAATCAGATGTTGGCGCAGATCCTGTGGCTCGGGTACACGATCGCAGAGGTGAGCTGCCCGACGAAATACTTCGCGGAGGCCTCGAGCATCAACCTGAGGCGGAGCATCCAGTACGGCATCGGCTGCCTCGAAACGGGGGTGAAGTTTCGGCTCGCAAGAATGGGTTTGGCGCGGCCGCGGTTCCTGCCGCCGCGGCGCCGGAAGGATGCGCATGCGGCGTAAGCTGCTGGCGTGCGGCGCACTGGTGGTTGCCATCGTCGCGGTATACTCGCCCGTGCGCCACTTCGGGTTCGTCGCCTACGACGATCCGCTTTACGTCGACAACCCACACGTTGCGGAAGGGCTCACGCCGGGCGCCCTCGCCTGGGCGCTGCGCACCACTGACGCAGCCAACTGGCACCCGCTCACGTGGATCTCCTACCTGCTGGACGTGCAGCTCTTCGGCAAGCGCGCCGGACCGATGCACGTCACGAACGTCCTCCTCCACGCGGCCGCCGCGGGGACGCTCTTCCTCGTCCTCTCGGCGATGGCGGGCGCATTCTGGCGGCCGCTGGCGGGGGCGGCGCTGTTCGCGCTTCATCCGCTGCGCGTCGAGTCGGTCGCGTGGATCGCGGAGCGGAAGGACGTACTTTGCGGCCTGTTCTTCCTGCTCGCCATCGGCGCCTATGCGCGGTACGCGCGACGGCCGTCGTGGCGCTGGTACGCGCCAGTGATGGTCGCAACCGCGATGGCGCTGATGGCCAAGCCGATGGCGGTCACCCTCCCGTGCGTGCTGCTGCTGCTGGACTACTGGCCGCTGCGGCGCTGGCGCGTGCCCGGCGTGCGCGACGATCGGCCTGACGATGCGCTGCCC
>JBAUGM010000197.1:0-16935 GCA_049679725.1 Tepidisphaeraceae bacterium | reverse complement strand
GACGAACGTGTGTCGATCCGCGACGCCGCAAGCGGCCGAACCGGCGCGCTTTACGCGCGTCACCCTCGTCCCAACAATCCCCGCATGTGGTTCGAGACCCCGCGGCGCAACCCCGACTGGTCTATCGCGATCAAACACCTTCGCCGCGACCCCGTAATGCGCAAGCTCATCGCCCGCGTCGGCCCCTGCACGCTCCATCCGCGGCGGGACTATTTCGTCGTCCTCTGCAAGTCGATCTTCACGCAGCAGATCGCCACCAAGGTCGCGACGACGCTGTTCGGGCGCTTCAGGGACCAGTTCCCGCTCCGCAGGCCAACGCCGGCGCTCGTCGCCACCTTTCTGCGCAACGGCGACGATCAGCTCATCCGCAGCTGCGGCCTCTCCCGGCAGAAGCGCGCGTACGTGCTCGACCTCGCCGAGCACTTCGATCGCGGCCAGATCCCGACGCGCCGCTTTGCGCGCATGGGCGACGATGAGATCATCGAGTCACTCACGCGCGTGAACGGCATCGGCCGATGGACGGCGGAGATGTTCCTCATCTTCGTCCTCAACCGGACCGACGTCCTGCCCGTCGATGACCTGGGGCTGCGCGAAGGCGTGAAGGTCTTCTACGGCTTGAACGATCGACCCGGCGCCAAGGCGCTCAGCGAGCTCGGCGAGCGCTGGCGCCCGCACCGGACGATCGCGACGTGGTACCTCTGGCGCGGACTGTCCCTCCAGAGTTGATCGATGTTGTCATTTGAGGTTTGAAGTTGGAGGTTTGAGGGAATGTCCTCATCCGCGCTCCAATACAAACCTCCAACCACAACCGCGCGCGTCATCCCCCAACGGTTGGATTGTGCGCCGTTGGCTTCGCGTAGCGCGCGACGACGGTGGTCCACGTCTTCTCCAACTCACCGATGAGTTTCTCGAACGCGGCCGCTTCGGTCTTCAGGCGGGCGGCGTCGACCGCGTCGTCGTTCGTCCAGGCGCTGGCCAGCCGGTTGTACGAATCGCTCGCCTCGGCCAGGCCGTAGACGTAGCCGTTGCGCGTGTCCATCACCACCGCCGACGCCGTGGTGGTCACGCGCGCCTGCTGGTTGGGCGAGAGGCCGAGCGACACGACGCTGAGCGGCTTGGCCATGTCGCGGACATAGAAGTTCGTGTCGAGCGTGTAGATGACGAGCACGTCGGCCTGGAGCGTCGCCGCGGCCTCGCGGAGCTCCAAATCGGACTTGAGCATCGGCGGGAGCAGGATGCGATTGATCGGCGCAATGCCGTTGACCATCGGCAACTTTGCGAGGCGCTCGACCTGCGCGTCGGTCTCGACGTCGCGCGTGGTGACGACGGAGTATGCGCCGCCGCCGTGCGAGCCCGCCGTTCGTGAGCGGTAACCCGATGCCTGCACCCGCGCGAGGGCGACGGCGGTGGGGAAGCGGGCCAGCGGCTTGCGGTCGAACTTCTCCTGCATCGCGTAGTCGGTCTGCGACGCACGGTCGGCGACGAGCTGCGGCTCGACGCCCATGACCGCCATGTCGGCAGCGCCGCCCGGCGCGGTGTACGCAGCGCATCCCGCCGCGCCGGCGGCGAGAAGGGCGAGCGTCGTGGCGAAGGTTGTGGAACGAGCAGAGTTGAACAGCGACGAGGCGCTCAATCGGAACATGAAAACCTCCCTGAAGAATGTTGGTTACTAATTACTAACAATCCTTCGCGGGTTGTCAAGCGCCTTTTTGTCTCCCGTGGGTCACGGGTAGGCTTCTCCGCATGTCTACTCGCGCGATCGTCTCGTTGCTGCTGCTTCCGTTGGTGATCAGCGTCTTGGCCCGCCACGCCCGCGCGGGCGAAACGTTCACCCTCGAACAGGACACCGGCTACCGCGGCATCTGGTACCAGATCAAGGGGAAGGACTTCATCAAATACTCCGGCGGCATGGCGACCTACCCGCAGCAGATCCGCCCCATGGCGATCTATGCGAAGGCCGCGAACAAGACGTTTTTCGCCTACGGCGGGCGCTCGAAGGAGACCAACGAACTGCTCCACATGGTCTCATACTTCGACCACGCCACCGGCGCCGTCCCGCGGCCACGCATCCTGCTCAACAAGAAGACCGGCGACGCGCACGACAACCCCGCCCTCGCCATCGATGCGACCGGCCACCTCTGGATCTTCTCCAACACGCACGGACCCGAAGAACGATCGTTCATCCACCGCAGCGTCGAACCGTACGCGATCGACCGGTTCGAGCGTGTCGCGCAGACGTCGCTGTCGTATGGCCAACCCTGGTACTTCGAGGGCCGCGGGTTCTTGCTGATCCAGAACAGCTACAAGGACGGCAGGGCGGTGGCGTTTCAGACGAGCCCGGACGGCCGCGCGTGGTCGAAGCCAGAGCTTCTCGCGCAGATGAAAGGCCACTATCAGGTCAGCGCCCCCTCACCCGACGGCAAGCGGCTGGGCGTGATGTTCAACTACCACCCGAAGGGCTTGGACACGCGCACGAACCTCTACTACGTCGAGACGAACGACTTCGGCGCGACGTGGCGCACCGCCGCGGGCGACGTGCTGACGGTTCCGCTCCGCGACGTGAAGAACGCCGCGCTCGTTCACGACTACGAATCCGAAGGGTTGCTCGTCTACCTCAAGGACGTGCAATACGATGCGGCCGGCAACCCGATCCTGCTCTACCTGACGAGCAAGAGCCACATCCCCGGCGCCGAAGCCGGCCCGCACGCGTGGCGCACCGCGCATTGGTCGGGCGGCGCGTGGCGCATCCGCGACGTCACCACGTCCGACCACAACTACGACTTCGGCCAGCTCTACCTCGAAGCCGATCGCTGGCGACTCATCGCCCCGACCGACCCGGGTCCTCAACCCTTCATGACCGGAGGGGAGATCGTCGACTGGGCGAGCAGCGACGAAGGCGCGACGTGGACAAGGTTGAAAACGATCACGCGTAACTCGAAGCTCCAGCAGACGTTCGTGCGTCAGCCCATCAACGCCCACCCGCAGTTTTACGCGTACTGGGCCGACGGTGACGCCGAGCGCGAGTCGGTGTCGAACCTTTACTTCACGGACAAGGATGCGTCGGCGGTGTGGCGGTTGCCAGCGAAGATGGCGATGGAGACTGAGAAGCCGGCCAAACTCTCCGACTGAATCCTGGATGTGGCTTGATACGCTTCCCCCGATTCAAGCTTGGGTGATCGGCGCGTACTGCGTCATGATCGTCGTTACGTTCATCGCGTACGGCCTCGACAGATCGGCCGCAGGCTGCGGCAGGCGGCGCGTGCCCGAGGCGACACTTCACCTGCTGGAACTGCTCGGCGGGTGGCCGGGGGCGCTGCTCGGTATGCGAGCGTTCCGGCACAAGCGGCGGAAGGCGACGTCCGCCATCGTCGTCTGGCTGATCGCGACGGCGCACGGCGCGATTTGGCTGTACATCCTACAGCGGTAAGGGGCCGCGGGCGGCGAGCCAAGCACTGCCCGAACGCATCGCCGACGGACAGGCCGTCGAGCGAGCGACGAGCAGCCTGCATGCGATCGGCGGGGGAGGCCATCGTCACCGAGCGTTACGCTGCCCTTGTTCGGGCGCGACGCTTCTTCGTGGCCTTCCGCGCGGGTTCCGCACGCACGGTCGAGGAGACTTCCAGCAAGTTCCGTGTAGCCTCGTACAGCGGCCGAACTTCCGGCTTGATGCTGGCGGTGTTAATGGCGTTGAAGGCGAAGAGTTCGGGGGTCTGCCCCGAGCCGCGCGCGAGGCGTTTGATGTCCTTCATCGTCATCACGTGCGTCTTCGCCTGCACTCCGCGCACGAACGACAGCGGCGCATCGATCGTTCGCGCAATCCGCGCCGTCGTCCATCCCCCTTTGAGGAGCTTGGCGACGATTGACGCGGACATGTCGGTGGTGATCAAGCGGTCAATCATTGCCGGCATTCCTCGATAAGTTGCCACGAAGCAGCATGTACTGGAACGCGATGATGTCCGAACGCAATTGGAGCGCATTCAACTGAGCGACATCCATTCTAACATCCGGAGCTCGCAGCACAGCAGCAAATTCGGTCGCGATCTGCTGGTATTCGCGTGCGAGCGACCGTTCGTGCGCGTCGCGTGGTCGAAATGCGCTGCGAATGGCCGTGTGAAACGCCTTCATTGACCTCAGCACCGCAGTCGCTTCATTCCGCTGAGTGGTACGGAATGGTTCGCGATACACGTGCGGCTTCCCCGTTACCGACGTCAGATGAGGGCGCAACAAAGACGGCGGACCGAAGGGTCGGCCCGCCGTCTACTTCCCACAAGCTACTTGAGTTCCACCGTCCAGTACGCCGTATCCAGGAACTGCTTCCACGAGCTGTAGCGCTCGTCCGCCAGCCGGATGTTGATCACCGGGCTGCGCTTCGGCTTGACCGGCTTGGTGATCAGGTGCATGTGCGCCTGGTCCGGCGTGCGGCCGCCCTTCTTGACGTTGCAGCGCACGCAGCAGCAGACGATGTTCTCCCACGTCGCCCGGCCGCCCTGGCTCTTGGGGATGACGTGATCGAGGCTCAGTTCCGTCGTGCTCGTGCGCTTGCCGCAGTACTGGCACTTGTTGGAGTCACGCGCGTAGATGTTGCGGCGGTTGAACTTCACGTCCTGCCGCGGGAGTTTCTCGTAACCGAGCAAGCGGATGATGCGCGGCACCGCGATCTGGAAGCGCACGGTGTGGATCCAGTCGTGCGCATCGGGCTCGAACTCGGCCTTGAGCTGGCTGAGCTCCGTCCACTCGTCGAAGTCAAAGTTCTGCCACTTGCTCTGGCCGGCGGCGTCGGTCTCGATGTGCACGACCTCGGCCAGCTCGCGGCACAGCAGCGAGAAGGCGCGGCGGACGTTCACCACGCGGATCGCCTGGTAGAACTTGTTGAGCACGAGCACGTTCACGCCCAGCACCGGCGCGAGCGCGATGGCGGACGCAGCGCCGTTGCCGCCAAAGTCGTGGCCGTGATGGGACGCGGCACGGGAGTGAGCGTGCAGGGCGTGGCCGTGATGGTGGTGGCTGTGACTCATGCGTCCGATGCACCTCGACTCCGGGCGACAGCACGCGGGGCGCAGCAAACTCTGACGCGATCCTGATGCCCGAGGGACTTCGACGAGCTCAGTCGAGTCGTGGCCATCGCCAGGGCGAGCCCCTCATGCCCGGAAGGTCGCCGGAATTGTACCGCTGCAAAATGGAGAAGGCTAGCGGGGGTGGGTGTGGGGCGCGGGGGGTGCACGGGGGGGGTGCCCCCGATGATGAGGGAGGCACCGCTTGCGGCTTCGCGGACGAAGACGCATTGATCCGCGAAGCCGCAAGCGGCGGCATTGCGCACTCCTCACGTAATCACAAGCCGAGGCTCGTTGCTGGCCGCCCCGTCCGCGTTGAAGATCGCCCACGGGTCGGTGATGGCGAGCCCCTTGAGCGCGATCGTCACGATGTTGCGCCCCGCGGCTTTCTCGGCCTGCAGAAAGCTCGTGAGGTTCCACTCGTGCCACGTCTTGGTCGTGCCGCTCACGGTGACGGTCGCCAACGGCGTGCCGCTCGTCGATGGGCGGTTGTTATAGGTGATGCCGCCTTCGGTCCAGCTCGTGTTGGACGAGCTGAACGCGCCGACTTGCACGCTACCCGCGGCGCTCAGGCCGCCGAACAGACGCAGCTTGGCGGAGGTGATCGAGCCGATCGTGCTGAGGTCGAACTTCAGGTAGCTCTCGCGGATGTTGCTGGCGGTGGCGGACACCTTGGCGAGAAGGGTTGGATCGCTGCCGAAGTTCGTGCCGCCGTAGGTGCCGCCGCGGACGTAGCTGGCGGTGTTCGTCGTCAGCGTCGTGCCGCCGGTGACGGGTGCGGAGATGAACAGCACGGGCTTGTTCGAGGCCGACTCGTCGGCGTTGAACCAGATCTGCGTGTCGGTGTTGCTGGTCCGCTTCAGCGCGAACGCGATCCCGTGTCGTCCCGCACCCTTCTCGGCCAGCACGTAGCTCGTCACGTCCCACTCGTACAGCTTCAGCGTCGTGCCGCTGATCGTCTCGCTGTCGAGCGCGGTCGCGCCGGACGCGGGACGATTGTTCCACGTGATCGAGTTCTCGCCCCACGCAGCATCGGAGACGGGGAAGATGCCGAGCGCCAGATTGTTGTTCGTCGTGTCCGACAGCCGGCCCCACATGCGCAGCTTCACGCTCTGCCCCGCGCCAACGGCGATGCCGGTCAGGTCCCACTTGACGTGCGTCTCGCGCGTGTTGCCGGTGTTGGCGGATTTCTTGGCGATGAGCGTCACATCCTGCCCGAAGTTCTGCGCCGCGAAGGAGCCGTCACGGACATACGCGTCCATGCGCACGGGCACGATCGCGTCGGCGGGCCCAGCCGTCTGCGTGAAGTTGGCGGTGTAGGTGGTGTTGTTGACGGGCGTGGTGATGTTGTGCGTTTGCGCGCCGCCGTCCGACCAGGAGGCGAACGCGTAGGTCTTCCCGCCGATCGACTGCGGGCTGGGCGCGCCGAGGACGCGGACCATGCCTTCGACGCCGACGACGTTCATCGGAGTGGAGCGCGGCTGGGCGTCGAGGGTGATCTGTGCGCCGGCGAAGCTGCCGTTGAACGTCATCGTGGTCGTGCGCGGGTTCACGTCGCGGGAGACGACGTGCTGGACGCCATCGGAATCGGTGACGGTCAGGAAGATACGGTAGAACTGATCGGGGTCCTGCTCGCCGACGGTGGGGATGACGAACGACCCGCTCTTGACGCCGGTGATCGTCTCCTCGAACGGGTGCGTGTGGTCGGCGTGGTGGAAGATGATGTCCCACTGGAAGGCCGAGGCCAGAAGCGTGCCGTCTTCGAAGTCGGTGCCGTTGCCGGAGAAGTTGATCGTCTGCTCGCCGCCGTAGGTGGTGCCTGCGGCGGGGGTGGTGATGGACGCGACGGGCGCCTTGTTGCCGGCGGTGATCGTGATGGGGTCGGAGCTGTTCGACCCGCCGCGGCCGTCGCTGACGGTGAGGACAGCGTTGTACGTGCCGGCGTTGGCGTAGGTCTTCTGCACGTTCAGGCCGGCGCCGGTCGTGCCGTCCCCGAAGTTCCAGGAATAGGTGAGGCTGTCGCCGTCCGGATCGGTGCTGCCGGCGGCGCTGAAGTTGACGACGAGCGGCGTGTTGCCGCTGGTCTGGTTGGCCGACGCGTTGGCGACCGGTGCGCGGTTGGCCTGGCCGACGAAGCGGATGCGGCGGATGTTCCCGCCGACGGAGAGCGTCCACAGCGTCCCGTCCGGCGCGATGTCAAAGTCGAGCACGTCGAGCGTGTCAGCCTGGTTCGTGTGGAAGTCGGTTGCCGTCTTCGTGACCGGGTCGAAGACGCGGATGATCTCACGGACCTCGTCGCCGAAGAAGTACTTGCCGTTGTACGACGCGGGGAACTGGCTTCCGGAGTAGAAGACGCCGCCCGTGATGGCCGCGGGCACGCGCGGCTGGCTCGTGCCGTTGGGATAGTGCGTGTACGTATACACCGGGTTGGTGTACGTCGTGTCGGAGGTGTTGCCCTCCTTGTTCGCCCAGCCGTAGTTCTTGCCGCGCTGGACGTCGTTGATCTCCTCCCACTGCGAGCCGCCGACGTCGTTGATGTAGAGCGTGTTCGTGCCGGGCTTGAAACCGCCCGTGAACGGGTTGCGGAAGCCGTGGGCGAAAACGAAGTCGCGCGCGTTGATCCCGTCGGAACCGTTGTAGTAAGGGTTGTCGGTCGGCGCGGGGGACGCGGGGTTGTTGACGTTGATGCGGAGGACCTTGCCGCCGAACTTGTCGAGGTTCTGCGCGTCGGCGGCGGTCGAGCTGCCGCCCTCGCCGACGCCGAGGTAGAGCATCCCATCGGCGCCGAAGTGCATCGCGCCGCCGTTGTGGATGCCGTTCACGTTCGGGATGTTGTCGAGGATGACGACGGCCGACGACTTGCTGATCGTGTCGTTGTCGCCGTTCATCGTGTACCGCACGAGCCGGTTGACGGCGTTGCTGGGCGATGCGCCGGGGTTGGCCGGGTCGGGCTTGGTGTAGTAGAGGTAGACGAACTTGTTGGTGGCGAAGCTGGGGTGGAAGGCGATCGATTCGATCCCGCGTTCCTTGTGGCGGTCGACCTCGCTGCTCGTGAACGAGATCGCGGGCGTCGTCAGGAGCACGCCGTTCTTCAGCAGCCGGACCTGGCGGTTGTTGCTGTCGACGACGAAGAGCCGGACGACACCGTCGCCCAGCGACGGCGCGAACTCCATGCTCGTCGCCACGTTCGTGGTGACGCGCGTGATCTTCACGCTCTCAAAGCCCGCCGCGAGCGCGAAGAGCGTGCGCGATTCGAGCGGCTCGACGAGCGCGCGGGAACGACAAGATCCCGATGGCGTCGGTTGCATCGACATAAGCGGTCGCCTTCGCACAGCGAGAACGAACGATGCCCCCCCGAGGGGCCAATGGTATCACAGGCTTCCGTGGGACGCTTTGGTAGCGCGTGCCTGTCTCATCGCGAATCGCGTGTGAAACCGCCTTAACTCCCTCTCCCACGTACTCGGGGGAGAGGGCAGAGGGAGAGGGGCAAGGTGCGCCGGATGTAGAGCACCGTTGGATCCGCCGACTGGCACGTGTCCTCGAATCCGGCCGATGCTCGACCTCGCACGTGGCTCGCCCCTCTCCCCCGCCCTCTCCCCGGAGTACCGGTGAGAGGGAGGATGCTTCTCGACTTCACACACACGCTCTGGGTAGGACACGCTCACGCGCGCTACGGCTCGTCTGAACGCGCCTTGGGTGCTACGTGATGAGCAGATGCGGCGCGTTGGTGGCGCCGTCGGCGTTGAAGGTGGCCAGCGGATCGCTGACGGTGGTGGCCTTCAGCGCGATTGTCACGAGGTTGCGTCCCGCGGCCTTCTCGGCTTGCAGGAAACTCGTGACGTCCCACTCGTACCACCCGCCGGTCGTTCCCTTGATCGTCGCGGTCGACAGCGGCAGGCCCGGCGTGGTCGGCGGGCGGTTGTTGAACGTGAGGCTGCTCTCCGTCCAACTCGTGCCCGGCGCGCTGTACGCGCCGATCGTCACGCCGGTGGCGGCAACGGTGTTGAGCTTGCCGAACAGGCGCAGCGTGGCCGAGGTGATCGTCCCGTTCGACAAGCTCAGGGCAAGCGAGCTGAGGTCGAACCTCAGGAACGTCTCGCGGACGAGGTTCTCGTCGGTCGACAATTTCACCTGCAGGCTCGCGTCGTTGCCGAAGTTCTGGCCAGCGGACGCGCCCCAGCGGACATAGGCGGCGGTGTCGGTCGTGACGGTGGCGGCGGGGGGGTTCAGGACGAGCGCGGGGCCGTACGTGACACCCTCGCTCGCGACGAACCACGAGAGCCCCGCGGCCGACCCTTCCTGCACCAGCGCGAACGCCAGCCCGTTGCGCCCCGCGGCGCGCTCGGCGGCGACGTAGCTGGTCACGTCCCACTCGTACCGCTTCAGCGCCGTGCCGCTGACGGTTTCGCTGTCGATGGCGTCCGCTTCGACGAGCGGCCGGGTGTTCCACGTCATCGAGCGCTCCCCCCACGCCGTGTCCGCGATGGGGTGAACGGAGAGGGTCGCGTCCCCGCTCGCTTCGTCGAGCAGTTGACCCCACAGGCGCAGCGTCACGCCCTGGCCGGGATCGAACGCGATGCCGGAGAGGTCGAACTTCACGTAGGTGTAGCGCCGGTTGCCCTCCTTGGAGAGCGTCTTGACGACCAGCGCGCGGTCCGCGCCGTAGTTGACGTCGGCCCAGTTGCCGTCGCGGACGAGCGTGTCCATGCGCGCGGGCACGATCGTATCGACAGGGCCGGCGGTCTGGGTGAACTCGGCGAAGAAGGTGGTGCTGCTGACGGGCACGGCGATCTCGTGCGATTCCGCGCCGCCGTCGGACCAGCCGGCGAACGCGTAGGTCTTGCCGCCGGCGGTCTGCGTCGGCTCCACGCCGATCGTGCGAATCATCCCCTCGACGCTCTGGATGCTCGCCGGCGCCTCGACCGGCGTGCCGTCGAGCGTGATCTGCACGCCCGGCTCATTGGCGGCGAAGGAGATGGTCGTCAGGCGCGGGAAGACGTCGCGGAAGGTCGTGTGCTTCGCGCCGTCGGAGTCGGTGACGGTGAGGTGGATGCGGTACCACTGGTCCGGCGCCTGCTCGCCGATCCTGGGGATGACGAACGAGCCGCTGGTGACGCCGGGGATCGAGTCGATGAACGGGTGGTTGTGCGTGTCGTGGTGGAAGACGATCTTCCACTCGAAGGCCGAGGCGGGGAGAGCGCCGTCTTCGGGGTCGGCGCCTTCGCCGGAGAAGCTGATCGTGCGCCCGCCGCGGTAGACGGAGCCTTCGAGCGGCGTGGTGATCGTGCCGGTGGGGGCGGCGGAGCCGGCGACGATCGTCATCGGGTCGGCCTGGTCGGATCCGCCTTTCCCATCGGACACGGTGAGCGTCGCGATGAATGTGCCGGGCGTGGCGTACGTCTTCTGCACGTCGCGGCCCGTTCCGGTGGTGCCGTCGCCGAAGTCCCACGCGTAAGTCAGCGTGTTGCCGTCCGGGTCGGTGCTGGCGGCGCCGGAGAAGTTGACGACGAGCGGCGTCGTGCCGCTGGTGGCGCTGGCGGTCGCATTCGCATCGGGCGCGCGGTTGCCGCTGCCGACGTAACGGTACTTGCGGACGGTGCCGGCGAGGGAGAGCGTCCAGAGCGTGCCGTCCGGCGCGACCTCGAAGTCGACGATGTCGAGGATGTCCGAGGCGCTGGGGTTCGTATAGAAGTTGGTGACCTGCCCCGTCGCCGGGTCGAGCACCTTGATGAACTGGCGGAGGTAGTCGCCGAAGAAGTACTTGCCGGCGTATTGGGTGGGGAACTGATTGCCCGAGTAGAACACGCCGCCGGTGATGGATGAGCTCTCGCGATCCTCGTCCAGGCCGTTGGGGAAATGGGTGTAGGCGTGGACGGGGTCCGTGTGCGCGGGGTTGGACGAGTTGCCTTCCGCGACCGGCCAGCCGTAGTTCTTGCCCGCCTGGATGTCGTTGATCTCTTCCCAGAGTTCGGCGCCGACGTCGTTGATGAACAGGGTGTTCGTGCCCGGCTTGATGTCGCCGGAGAACGGGTTGCGGAAGCCGTAGGCGTAGACGTAATCGCGCACGGAGATGCCGTCGGCGGCGTTGTAGAAGGGGTTGTCGGTCGGCGCCATGGCGGTGGCGTTGGCCGTCGCGCCGACGGCGGAGACGTCCAGCCGCAGGACCTTGCCGTTGGGGCTGGACAGGTCCTGCGCGAGGGTCGCCGTCTGCCCGCCGTCGCCGATCGCGAGGTAGAGCATCCCGTCGGCGCCGAAGTGCATCGCGCCGCCGTTGTGCGTCGAACTGGGGCTGGGGACGTTGTCGAGCAGGACCAGAGCGGACGACTTGTTGATCACGTCCGGATTGCTTGTGCTCATCGTATAGCGCACGAGCCGGTTGACGGCGTTGCTCGGCGCCGTGTTCGGCGCGGCAGGGTCGGGCGTGGTGTAGTAGAGGTAAACGTACCGGTTCGTCTCGAAATCCGGGTCGAAGGCCATCGTCTCCAGCCCGCGCTCGCGAAAGCGATCGACCTCCTGGTCGGTGAACTTGATGGCGGGCGTCGATTGCAGGACGCCGTTCTTGATGACGCGGATCTCGCGGTTGGTGTTGTCAACGAGGAACACCCGGCCGTCGGGGGCGAACTCCATCGACGTCGCGACATACGTCTCCACCTGCGCGACCTTCACCTGCTCGAACCCGGCGGCGAGGGCGAAGAGGGTGCGCGATTCGAGGGACTCAAGGCGCGGGGAAAGCGAACGGAGATTCTTCAACATCAAATACCTGGGTGAAACGACGAACTGCGAAAGACCCGAGCGCACGCCGCCCGCTAGCGAGGCGATCCCACGTCGGCTGGCGGGTGATTTTTACCCGATGGCGGTGGTTGTTGGCTATGCGGCAAATCACGTTCGGCGGCTTTTTGTCTGCTTTCCGCAATCACGCCGGCGACTCGCCAACCACGCGTCGCGGCGGTAGGAAGGTCGTGTTGTGAGCCACGATCGCCCGAATCTTCCCCCCATCTTGCCAGTCGGCACGCAGGTCGTGTCGCTGGAGGGAGCGGTTGCGGCTGCGGAGAACTTGAAGCGGCGCACGTTGACGAACCGCTCAACGCAACGTTGTTAGCGGTCGGTGAAATCTTGTCCGGCGTGTTGACACACCTGACGTGCGGGGGTTATTCCTCGCGGGGGGCGAGTTGAACAATGGGGCGGATCCCACATGGAGCAGTTGGAAGCACGGAGGCTGATGGCGGGGACGGTCCATGCCGTCTTCGCGGACGGCGTGCTTCACATCTTCGGAGACGATCAGAGCAACACTGTCTTCCTCCGCCGGGGGCCGCAGCCGTACGGCGCCGTTGAGGTCTTCGGCGACGACGGCACGCTGATCAACGGCGTCGCGCAGCGCGGCCCGTTCAACTTTCTCGAAGTCCGCGACATCAACATCCAACTCAACGACGGCGATGATCAGATTCACCTCGTCGGCTTGCGCCTTTTGGGCGGCGTGACGATCGACGGGGGCGCCGACGACGACCAGATCTTCATCCGCCGCTCGCGCCTCTTCGGCAACGTCCTGCTCGGCGACGGCCGCGACGGCGAGACGCTGAGCATTCGCGACAGTTTCTTCGGCAATGACCTCGTCGTCTACGACAAGCGTGGCCCTTCGTCGATCTCCCTGCGCGACAGCGTCTTCGACGACAACCTCTCGATCACGACCGGCCCGGAGAACGACCGGCTCACGATCAACAACTGCGTGACCTACGGCTTCAGCGGCTTCGCGACGGGCAAGGGGGATGACTTCATCCGCGTCGCGGAGGGGGCGGAGTTCAGGCAGCCGACGGCCCTGGACGATGGGGAGGGGGAGGATGAGGTCTATCGCGAGGTGTACCAGCGATTCGACTTCAATCGCGGTGAACAGGGGTGGCGGCCCCATTTCGCGGACTATGACCCCGCTCCGGGTGCTCCGACCGATCTAACGGACGTACCCGTTCCGAAGCCCGAATCGGCGGCCACGTTTCGCAGCGAGATCGCGCCGCTCCCCCCGGAGTTGAAGGGAGAGCGGCAGGGGTATCGACTCTTCGGCACGAACCGGTCGGATGATCTTTTCGTGTTTCTGAGCCGCCGGCTCTCCCGTGCCGACGGGCTGCTGCCGAATCAACGCTATCAGATTGTCTTCAGCATCAAGCTGGCGACGAACAACCATCCGCGCGCGTTGGGGCCGCATGAAGGGCTTGTCGTCGGTTCGTTGTCCCGTCCGGTAGAGGTGCGATTCCTCCCGGACTCCGGCGCGCGATTGATCGGCAACGACGGTCGCACACGCGCTCAACCCGCGCATGGAGACGCAACGGTTGTCTTCGAAGACATCAAGAAGACGGACGCGTCGCTGGACCGCTTTCTCGATTACGAGTCGATCACCCTCGTCCGTACGCACAAGACCGGCTCTTCGAGCGCCGGCGCCAACCTTTGGCTGTTTGCCGGGGTTGATTCGGGCAGCGAAGGCGATGTGGAGTACTACTTCGAGCGTGTCGAAGTGCGCCTGCTGCCGGTCAGTTCACAGGAAGGAGCTGGATGATGCGGAGGAAAATAACCGTGACAGGGACAGTTATCTTGCGAAAGCCAAATAACTGTCCCTGTCACGGTTATTTAGGCGATTGCTTGCTCGTTGGCCTTCCCGCCGTCACGGGATTGGCGCTTTCCATCGCAGTCGCGCGCGCAGCGGCGGCGGATGCGTCGGCCGGGCGGCCGTTGGCGAGCAGGACGGCTGAATAGTTGCGCAGGCGTCGGATCACTTCTCGCGGAGCGGCGTCGGATCGATCGTCCAGTCGCACCGCGCGTTCGATTGTCGGCAGCGCTTCATCGAATGCACCCTGATTGGCGTGCGTCATCGCCAAATCGTTGAGCACGACGGCAAGGTGCGCGGGATCGGGGTGATGCGATTCGAGCATCGTGATCGCCTCGCGGAATAGCGGCTTTGCCTCCGCGAACTCACCGCGCAGGAACCTGACCTTGCCCAAGTTCTGAAGCGACGTCGCGCGTCGCCAACTCGATTCCGCCCGGCTGATGGCGAGCGCACGCTGAAACAGCGCCTCGGCTTGGTCGTATCGCTGGTCGTTCATCGCGCGCACGCCATCGCGGCTGACTTCGTCCCACGTGTCGTCCCCGGGTGTCCGCTCTACGACGCGGAACTTCGCATGGAACAGTGAGATGAGAACGACCGTCACGGCCAGGATCAGCTGCTGCCGCGTTGTGCGCGAGATGGGCACGATTGGGAGCCTACTGAGACGCTTCAACGGTCGGAGGCGGCGTCATGATCGAGGCGGCGGGGGTCTTGCGCAGGCTTTCCAGGTACCGCCCGTGCTTGCCCGCGTTGCGGCGGTGGAGGAACTCGATCAACTGCTTCACGTGCGGGTTGATGCCGTTCATCATGTCGTACTCGCTCATCGCGACCGACAACGGCTTGCGCTTGCCGAACAGGTGGCGGTAGGCCTTTTCCAGTTCCTTGACGTCCTCCTCCGCGTAGCCCGCGCGGCGGAGGCCGACGGTGTTGAGGCCGCGGATCTCGTCGGACCCGTCGATCTTGACGAACGGCGGGACGTCGTGGTGCACGCGCGCGTATCCGCCGATGTAGGCGTAGTCGCCGATGCTGACGAAGTGGTGCACGCCCACGCCGCCCATCATGTTCACGTAGTCGCCGATCACGACGTGCCCGGCGATCATCACGTTGTTCGCCAGCACGCAGTTGCTGCCCAGCGCGACGTCGTGGCCGAGGTGGCTGTTGACCATCAGCAGGTTGTTGTCGCCCACGCGGGTGATCCCGCCGCCCTTTTCCGTGCCGGTGTGGATTGTGCAGGCTTCGCGGAAGACGTTGCCGTTGCCGATCTCCAGCGTCGTCGGCTCCGCGCGGTACTTCTTGTCCTGCGGGACGGCGCCGAGCACCGCGTGCGGGAAGCAGATGTTGTCCTTGCCCAGCTTCGTGTGCCCGACCAGCGTGACGCTGTTGAGCAAGCGGCAGCCGCTCTCGATGGTGACGTGCGGGCCGATGACGCAGAACGGGCCGATCTCGACGTCATCGGCGATGTTCGCCTCGGGGTCGACGACGGCGTGCTCGGAGATCTTGCGATCGCCGGAGAAGAAGCGCAGCGCCAGCAGGGACGAGAACCAGTTCGGCCGCTTCGGCCCGTTGGGCTTCTCTTTCGATTTGACAGGCTGTTCGGCCATTCCGCTCGCTTCGTTCCTACTCGATTCGTTCCTGAACGGTCGCAGTGCTCCGTGCCGTCTGTCCATTGGCGGCATTACGTACGATCGCTCACACGGGTTCAGCGTCCACTAACATAAACTTAATATCCGCCTCCGCCGCCAGCTTGTCGGCGACGAAGGCTTTGCACCGGACGTGACCGGTGCGGCTCTTCACGCGGACGGCGGTGGCCTCGAGGATCAACTGGTCCCCCGGCACGACCGGGTGGCGCATCTTCACCTTATCCATGCTCAGCAGCACGGCAAGCTTACCCGTGTGCTCGAGCTTCTGGCTCAGCAGGATGCCGCCCAGCTGCGCCATGGCCTCGACGATCAGCACGCCGGGCATGATCGGGGTGCCGGGGTAGTGGCCCTGGAAGAAGATGTCGTTGAAGGTCACGTTCTTGATGCCGATGGCCTTGCGATCGCCGTCGATCTTCAGGACGCGGTCGACCATCAGCATGGGGTAGCGGTGGGGGAGGATGCGCTGGATGCTGCGCGTGTCCATGGCGGCGTCGCGCGTGACCAGTGACTCGCGGTGCTGGTTGTCGTATTCCTGCACGAGCCGCCGGGCGAGCTGATGGTTCAGCTCGTGCCCGCTCTTGCGGGCGACGAGGCGCCCGCGAATGGGCCGGCCGACGAGGTACAGGTCGCCGATGAGGTCGAGCACCTTGTGTCGAACGCACTCGTTGGGCCAGTGGAACGCGTTCTCGATCGGCCCATCGGGCGCGATGACGAGCAGCTCCTTTGGCGTCAGGTGCTTGCCGAGGCCGCGGGCGCGGAGCTCGTTGGCCTCGTGCTCGAAGATGAACGTGCGCGCCGGCGCGAGTTGGCCCTTGAAGTCATCGCGGCCCACATCGTCGCCGCCCAGCGTGAAGGCGTACGTTTGCCGGCCGATGGGAGGGGGGGCTTCGAAATCGTAGATGACTTCCAGCCGATCCTCCGGACCCGGAAGGGCCGCGAGGGTGGCGTCGCCCAGGGCGACCTGCATCGGCTTGCGGATGACCAGCGGCTCAAGTGGCGCATCCTGTTCCGCGATGCCCACGTCGTCGATCGCCTCGACGAACCGCCTGCTGCTGCCGTCGAACCCCGGAACCTCTCCCACGGCGCCGCCGGAAATCTTCACGATGGCGTTGTCGATCCCCATCCCGCTCAGGGCAGCCAGGCAATGCTCGACCGTTTCGACGAACAGCGTCCCGTTGCGCAAACACGTGCGGCGGGGGCGCTTCAGCACGTTCTGAATGAGCGCCGGGATGGTCGCGACCTTGCCGTCCTGCTCGCGGATGAACGTGATCCCGCTGCCCGGCTCGGCCGGCGCGAAGGTGAGCGTCGCCGTTTCCCCGGAGAACAGACCGGGCCCGGCCATCGTCACGTCGCGCGAGATGGTTTTCTGGCGTTCATTGCGCATGAGACAACACGATCAGCCCGGCAGGGCAAGACCCACCATTATATCGCCGGTTCCCAAAACCCCAAGAACGCACGAATTGTGCGGACTTGGCGCAAACGCGCAGAAGGAGTTACGACAAATTCAGCTCGATAGCGGGAGTTTGCCGCTAACAGCCCGTGGCGAAACCCCAGTTGACGGCGGCGGGTGATCGCGCTGAAATGTGCGGCGTCACGGAGGACTCTGCCCATGGCTCTCGGTAAGCGCAAGCCCATCCAGCAACCGCTGTTCATCACC